>CAYYEE010000005.1:0-32430 GCA_964470775.1 uncultured Planctomycetota bacterium
CGAACTGGCCGAAGAGGCCGGCGAAGCGCTCCAGGCCGGCTTGCCCGAGAACGCCCTGCGCGCCTACCGCCAAGCTCTGGCCCTCATCGCCGACCCGCAGTCGGAGAAGGCCCGCCGCATCGCCGCCGCCATCGAGCGGGTGGAAAAGGACATCAAGGACCGCGCCGCCGACCCCGCGGCGCAGAAGCTCTTGCAGCGGCAGACCGCGGCCATGATGCGCGCCCTCCAGCAGGGCGACCGCTTCATGGAGGACGGCGACACGGACCGCGCCGCCACGGCTTACGAAGCGGCCCTAGCCGTGGCCACGGCCATGCGGCCCCAGGCCGCCGAGGTCCCCCTTCTCCGCGAAAAGATCGCCCTGGCCCGCCGCAAAACCGCCCCCAGGGACTCCGTGCTCAGCGCCATCGGCCTCCGCTTCGTCCTCATCCACGCTGGGTCCTTTGTCATGGGCGACGAAAAAGGCGGAGCCGCGGAGCGGCCGGCCCACCCGGTGACGCTGACGCGCGACTACTACATGGCCGCCACGCCTGTCACGGCCGGCCAGTTCCAGCGTTATCTCATCGACACCGGCGCCCCGGCCCCCGCCGGCCTGGCCCAGACCGGCGCGTGGAAAGACGGCCGCCTGATCCCCGAATTCGCCAACCACCCGGTCACGGGCGTCTCGTTCCGCGACGCGCAGGCCTTCTGCGCCTGGCTGTCCAAAAAGGAAGGCCGCGCCTTCCGCCTGCCCACGGAGGCCGAGTGGGAGTACGCCTGCCGCGCCGGCGCAAAGACGCGCTTCCCCTGGGGCGACGAGCCCAACCCCAGCCTAGCCAACGTCCGCCAGTCCGGACGCGGCGCCACAACCCCTGTGGCCAGCTTTCCGCCCAACGCCTGGGGGCTGTACGACATGATCGGCAACGCCTGCCAGTGGTGCCAGGACGTCTTCGGCCCCTACACGGACGGACCGCGCATTGACCCCGTGGGCTCCAGCCTGGGCGGCTTCACGGGGCCGGAGCGCCGCGTAGTCCGCGGCGGCTGGCGAGGCACGTCCGCCGACGACGCCACGTGCGCCGCCCGATTCGGCGAACTGACGACCGAAGGCTATCCCTGGACCGGCTTCCGCCTCGCCATGGACGCCGACGCGCAGAAGTAGCTTCCCTTCGCATCAGGACAGGCGCCATGAACCCCCAGCGCCGCGTCATGCACGTGGACGCCGACGCCTTCTTCGCCTCCGTGGAGCAGGTCCTGCGGCCCGAGCTTCGCGGCAAGGCCCTCATCGTCGGCGGCGTTCGCGGCAGCCGGCGCGCGGTGGTCGCCTCCGCCTCCTACGAAGCCCGCGCCAAGGGCGTCCACTCCGCCATGCCCATCGCCCAAGCCGTCCGCCTCTGCCCCGAAGCGGTGTGCATCCCGTGCAACCACGGCGTGTACGCCGGCTTCTCCAGCCGGCTCATGGCCATTCTCCGCTCCTACAGCCCCGTGGTCCAGGCCCTGTCGCTCGACGACTTCTACCTCGACATCACCGGCCTCGAACGCCTTCACGGCCCGCCGGCCCAGATGGGCCAGGCCATCCGCCGCCGCGTTCGCGAGGAACTGGGCATCAACGTCACCGTGGGCATCGGCTCCAGCCGGCTCATCGCCAAAGTGGCGTCCGAGTCGGCCAAGCCCAACGGCCTGCGCGAAGTGCCGGCCGGCCAGGAGGCCGCGTTCCTGGCGCCGCTCGACATCCGCGATCTGCCCGGCGCCGGACCGGCCACGGTGGAGGCTCTGGCCCAGCGCCGGCTGCGCAAAATCGGCGACGTCGCCGCCTGCGACCCAGCCAGGCTGGAGCGCCTCTTCGGCAAGTGGGGACGCGAGCTGTGGCGCCACGCCCGCGGCGAAGACGACACGCCCATCCTGGCCGAGGACGGCCCGCCCAAGTCCATCAGCCACGAAACCACCTTCGAGCAGGACACGGCCGACCAGGAGTTCCTGGAAGCCACGCTGCTCGATCTGGTCTGCCACGTGTGCGCCCGTCTGCGCAGCCACGGCATGACCGCCCGCACCGTGACGGTTCAAGTCCGGTTCTCGGATTTCCGCACCGTGTCCGCCTCGCGCACGCTGCCCGCGGCCTCGCGCCACGATGACGAGTTCTACGACGCGGCCGTGGAGCGGCTCCGCCATCTGCGGCGCCAAGGTGGGCTCGTGCGGCTCTTGGGCGCGGGCGTATCGGGGCTGTCGCCCCACACCCTGCGCCAGGCCGACTTCACCACCGACGAGCTGTACAGCAAACGCGAGCGCCTCTACCAAGGCATTGACGCGGTCCGCGGCCGCCACGGCTTCGACGCCATCACCGCCGCGCGCGCCCTGCGGCCGCCCGGACCCAGGCAGGAAAAGCACAAGCGCGAAAGATAAGACACCCTCCCGTCCATGCCGTCCATCTCATCCACAGGACCTCTCACATGAACCTCCTCTCCTCCCCCTGGACCGGCCAAGCGCTGGCCGTCCTGTTGCTCGTCTGTTCCGTGGCCACGCTGGCCGCCATCCTGGCGACGCTGCTATCCCTGCGCCTGTCCCGTCAGGCGCCAGCGTCGCTCGCCGGCGAGTTCAAGCAACTCTTCCGCGAGAGACTGTGGGGGCAGGCCAGGCTGCTGTGCGAGGGCGACAGCCGCCTTCTCTGCGTCGTTGCGCGCGACATCATGGACGCCCGCGACCGCAACGCGGAGCAAGCCCGTGGCCGAGCCATGGACCGCGCCGCCGCGTTGTGGCAAACCCGCCTCGCCGGCCTCGGCCACCTGGGCCGCGTCTCCGTGATCGTGGGCTTGCTGGCCTCCACGCGCGGCCTGGCCCTTGCTCTGGGCGCCCCGGCCGCCAGCTTGGGAACGGCTCTGGCCGAGGCGCTTGTCCCGCTGGCCGCGGGACTGGCTGTCGCGCTGGCCGCGTCCGTGGCGCAGGCGGCGTTCCACCTCTGGTGCGCCCGGCTGTTGGACAGCGTGGACCGCCAGACGAGCGAGTTGGTCGCGCTGCTCAGCGCCGAATCTGACCCGGAAGACGAGTCATGATGCTCTCTCTCGAACAGACCGCGCTGGAACGTTTCCGCCGCGGGCTGCGGCCTGGGGAGACGGTGTTCCCGCGACTGCAAGGAGCGGCCGCGCCCGGGTGGGACCTGGCCCTGGCCGCGTTGTTTGTCATCGCCACGGCCGCCGCGGCCGCGCTATGGCGGCCCGCGCCCAGCGCCGCGCCGCGCGCTGTCGCCGGCCCCGCGCTGTCCGTGCCGCCGGTGACGCTGAACGTCGAGAGCGCGAGCCGCTGGCGTCTGGCCGGCTACCCGCTCGCGCCCGCCGACGCGGCCCAACGCCTCAGCGCCGTCATCGCCGTGGAGCCGGATCAGGCCGTAGTCATCTCCGCCCCCACCCCAGCCCTGGCCGCGCAGGCCCGAGACGCCTGCCGCGGCAGCGGCGTGCGGATCGTCCTCTTTTCGCCCGATTCCGCGCTGCCGGAAGCCCCCAAGCCGTAACCCCTGTCCGACTTGTCAGACCTGTCCGACGCGTCCGACCTTCTCCACGCGCAGCGCCCCATCCGCCGTCACGATAACCTCCACCGGCACGTCATGCGCGTCATGTGGCGCCGCGTCCACGAGTTGGCAGCGGAAGCCGATCCCCACGCGCGCGGCGCGGAAGCCGGGCGTGGACATGAACCGGTCGTAGTAGCCTGCGCCTTTGCCCAGGCGGTTGCCATGGCCGTCAAAGGCCAGCGCAGGCGCAAAAACGAGGTCCAGATCCGCCGGCGCGCAGGGCTCGTCCGCCGGCGGCTCCAGAATACCGAACGCGCCGGGCCGCAAATCGTCCATGCGCCGCAGCCTGCAAGCGGTCATGGCCCGGGGCCGCGCCGTGGTCTTCGGCGCGTAGACCTCCTTGCCTCGGGCCAGAAGCCCCTCGATGACCGGCCGCATGTCCAGTTCGTCAGGCATGGAGATAAACACCATCACCTTGCGCGCCCGCGCCGTTTCTTCCAACCCCAGCGCCACGGCCGCCGCCGCCGCCGACTCGCTCGCCCTTGCGGCCGCGCTCATTCGGCCGATGGCGTCTTGGACTCGCCGCCGCGCCTCCGCCTTCTCCATTCGTCCAGCCGCTCCTTGATCGCCCGCTCCTGCCCCTGATCGGTCGGCTCATAAAAAACCGCGCTCGTGGGCATGTAATCCTGGTCCACCCAGTGGCCGTCGAAATCGTGCGCGTACTTGTAGCCCGTGCCCCGGCCCAGGCGCTGCGCGCCTTTGTAGCCCGTGCTCTTAAGGTGATCGGGCACGGGCAGCGTGCGGCCCGAGCGCACGTGCTCGGCCGCTTTTTCCAGGCCCATGTACGACGCGTTGCTCTTGGGGCAGCACGCCAGATAGGTCGTGGCCTGCGCCAGGATAATCCGCGCCTCGGGCATGCCCACCATCTCGCACGCCTGCATGGCCGACGTAGCGAGCACGAGACCGTTGGGCGAGGCGTTCCCCACGTCCTCGCTGGCCAAAATCACCAGCCGGCGCGCGATGAACCGCGGCTCCTCCCCGCCTTCCAGCATCTTGGCCAGCCAATAGAGCGCGGCGTCCGGGTCAGAGCCGCGGATGCTCTTGATGAACGCGGAAATGGTGTCGTAGTGCTCGTCCTCGTCGCGGTCGTAGACCAGGGCCTTGCGCTGGATGGATTCCTCGGCCATGGCCAAGTTGTAGACCACCTCGCCGCCCGGCGGCGCGCCGCAGGAAAGCACGCCCACCTCCAGCGCGGTCAGCGCGCGCCGCGCGTCGCCGTCGGACTTCTCGGCCAGAAAGGCGACCGCCGCGTCGTCAATCGTGATGCGCCACGCGCCCAGGCCGCGCTCCTTGTCCGCCGCCGCGCGCAGCAGCACGGCGCGGATGTCGTCCTGGGTAAGCGGCTTGAACTCGAAAATCTGCGAGCGCGAGATCAGCGGCGAGTTGATGGCGAAGAAGGGGTTAAAGGTGGTGGCCGCGACGAAGATGAAGGTCCCGCTCTCCACGTCAGGCAACAGCGCGTCCTGCTGGGCGCGGTTGAAGCGGTGGAGTTCGTCCACAAAGATCACGGTGCGGCCGCCCCTTTCGCGGCGCTCGCGAGCCAGGCCGATCTTCTCCCGCAGCTCCTTCACGCTGCTGTCGGCGGCGTTGATCTGCTCGAAGTCGGCGCGCGTGGTGTGGGCGATGACGTGCGCGAGGGTGGTCTTGCCCGTGCCGGGCGGGCCGTAGAAGATGACGCTGGTGATGCGGTCGGCCAGCAACATGCGGCGCAGCAGCTTGCCCTCGCCCAGGAAATGGCGCTGCCCCACGAACTCATCGAGCGTCCTGGGTCTCATGCGGTGAGCCAGCGGCGCGTCCGGCCACGTCTCGTCCCTTGCGCCGCCCCTGGCGCCGGCCTCCTCAAACAGATTCATGCGCCACGCCCCGCCTGCGAAGTGGGAGGAACCTCCACCTCTGCCGCGCGCCGGACATGTCTCTTAACCTCTCGTCCCAGGTGGGTACCCTATCGCGCGCGCACAAACGCGGCAAAGCCGCTGGCGCCTCGCGAGAAGTCAGGCCCCCGAAAGGTGTGTGTTAGGTTAATCAACGGCGTCCTCGCCTTCGTACAGCGCAGAGGTTCCACTATTCTTTTCGGCTCTCGCTCATCTAGAGTTTAGCGCGGCGCCGCGCATGACGCAAGCGAGCGCCGGCGCCTGCCGAACTCAACGAATGCGTCGCAGGCCCGCTCGGACGGCGGGGACATGTTGCGGAAGCCCGCCAACGGCGGGATCGCAACGTGTCCCCGGAACAGCGCATCCTTCAGCGGTACTTCCCGAACTCCACGAACGCCTCGTAGGCCCACTGATCCCACTCCGGGTCCACGCCGATGCCGTGGAGATCGCCATAGTTCTTGGCGATGAAGCCGCCATTGAACCCGCCCAGCTTTTCGCAGAGATCCTTGGCCGCGGCGCGGATCCTGGCCTTGTCGCCGGTCTGCATCGTCTTCTGGATGTCCACCGGCGTCCAGAACGCCACGCGGCCGCCGAAGCGGTTCTTGAGCGTGTCCACCCCGTGCAGCTCGGGCTGGTCGAACTGCAACACCTTGATCCCCACCTCGATGAGGTCCTCGATGATGTCCGTGATGCAACCGCACGAGTGCATCCACACGGCCAGCCCCAGCCGTTTGGCCTCGTCCAGCAGCGCCTGATAGCCGGGCTTGAACAGCTCGCGCCACATCCTGGGGCTCACCAGCAGCCGCTCCTGCGTGCCCCAGTCCTCGCAGTAGAACACGCCGTCCGCGCCGGCCTGGGCGCCGCCCCGCATGGCCTGCTTGATGACCTCCACCACGCGGCGCTGCAACTCCAGCACCTCATCGCGGTACATGATGACGTCTTCCAGAAACACCTCCATCTTGCGCATATAGCGCATGATGGCGAAAGGAAAGCCGGGCAGGCCGGCCAGGCGGTACTTGTCCGGGTGCTCGGCGAAGGTCTTGGCCATGTCCTCGTAGCGGGAAGGGTCCGCGTAGTCGGGCAGCTTGAGGCCGTTGAGCTGGGACCAGTCGCGCAACACGGGGTCGCGCACTTCGCCGCCCTTGCTCATACCGATGAGCCTGTGCCACGTGTTGCCCCACTCGTCCTCATAGACCTCCATGTTGCCCTCGACGCGCGCGCCCTCGGCCGCGGCGTAGGTCCTGCGCGCCGGGCTGCCGTACACCATGTCGTCCAAGCGGCCCCCGCTGAACGTCATGCCGATTCTTTCCGGGCCTTGAAAGTTGATCGCTCGGAGAATGATCTCGCGTGAAGTCATCGTCCCCGGTTCCCATCGCTATGCTGGACACGAAACAATCAAAAGGCGTCGCAAGGCGCCCCATTGTACCTGGCATGGCGGCAGGGTCAAGGCTGCCGGGAGCCCCGGGTTTGGCGTATAATAGGAAGGGTTCCGATACTAACACGAGAGGCCCCCATGACACGCGCCACCGTCAAACCCGGCATCTGCGGGTTCACCGCCAAAATCGAAGCCTGCATGGACGGTGACTGCTGCAAGATCGCCATCGAGAGCAACTGCCCCGCGATTCAGCGCCTCTGCAAGGAGCTTGGCCCGCTCGATCCATTTCGCGAGATTACCTACCGCGGCGAGGGCCCGCGCACCTTGCAGCTTGCGTCCATGGTTCTGCCCCACGCCGCCTGCGCCGTGCCGCCGGCCATTCTTAAAACCATCGAGGTGGCGGCCGGCCTAGCCTTGCCCGCCGAAGTGAACGTCACCATCGAGAAGGCGGAGGAGTGATTCAGTCCTGTCTGTCCGGCCCGTCCGATGCCCGCCAACCCCACAGACCGCCGTTCCACAGTCTGGAGAAGCGGATGAAATCCTGCCTGGCTTGTCTCTTGCTCATGGCCGCGGTGGCCGCGGCGTCTGAGTTGCGCGAGGTGTCGCCGGTCACGGACCGCGTGCTGATGCTCACGTTCGTGGACGGCCGGGCCTTTCAGCCGACCCTGGGCAACGGCGCCAACGGCCGCGTGGAAACCACGCCGCTGGACGTGGACAAGGCCTCGTCGCCCCAAGCCTACGCCGTGACCAGCGCCGACGACCCCGCGTTCGCCGCGGCCGTGACGCCCGCCCGCGTGGGCCGCAAGAGCAAGGCCATTGACGCCGCGCGGGTGGAGAAGTACAAGGCCGCGGTCGTGATGGGTCACTGGATCTATCTCGAACTCCCGATCTCCATCCGCGCCGGCTGCTCCTACACCATCGCCGCGCCGGGACTGGCCACGAACGCGCCCAAGATCACCCTCGCGTTCGACGTCCGCAAGACCCGCTCCGAGTCTATCCACGTCAACCAGTTGGGCTATGCCCCGGCCGCGCCGTCCAAATTCGCCTATCTCTCCGCGTGGATGGGCGACCTGGGGTCCGCGAACTTCGACCATTACGCCGCGCGCTCGTTCCACGTCCTGGACGCGGCCACCGGGCAGAGCGTCTTCGCGGGCCGGCCGGTCCTGCGCCGCCGCGCGCCTGGGCAGGACGACACCTCGCGCGCCGACCACGCGGGCGCGGACGTGTGGGAGATGGATTTCTCCGCTCTGCGCCAGCCCGGCCGCTACGTGCTCTCCGTCGAGGGTCTGGGTTGCTCGTTCCCGTTCGATGTGGACGACGACGTCTACCGCCCGGTCTTTGTGACGGTGGCGCGGGCGCTCTATCACCAGCGCTGCGGGGTGGAGCTCAAGAAACCTTTCACCAAGTGGGTCCGGCCCCGCTGTCACCACTCGGACGACAAGCCGGTCATTCAGTCGCGCTGCAACATCGAGGACGGCCGCAACGCGTTCAAGGACCTGCCAGCCATGGCCACGGGCGAGCGCAAGGACTTCTGGGGCGGTTATCACGACGCGGGCGACTGGGACCGCCACTTCGGCCATCTGCGCGTGGCGGACTGCCTGTTGCTCGTCTACGAGCTGGCGCCCGGCAAGTTCAGCGACGGCGAGCTGAATATCCCGGAGAGCGGCAACGGCGTGGCGGACATCGTGGACGAAGCGCGGTGGGTGGTGGACTTCTTCCAGCGCATGCAGGACGCCGATGGCGGCGTGCGCGGCGGCATCGAGAGCACGCGCCACCCCGTGACCGGCGAGGCGAGCTGGACCGACTCGCTGCCGCTGTACGCCTATGCCAAGGACACGACATCAACGCTGCTCTTCGCGGCCACGGCCAGCCGCCTGGCCCGCTGTCTGGGCGCCGGCGGCGCGGCGTATCTGGACGCGGCGCGCCGGGCGTGGGGCTATGCCCTGGCCCACGGCGCGGGGGATGAGTCGCGCCAGGACGCGCGCGCTTACGCCGCGGCCGAACTCTTCAAGACCACGGGAGAAGCGGCCTTCCAGGCCGCCTTCAGGGCCGCGCTGCGCGTGACGACCGAGAAGACGCCTCTGACGAAGTGGAAGGACTATGACCAGACGTGGCCAGTGTGGACTTACGTGACGACGAACCAGCCCAGCGTGGACAAGGCGCTCCAACAGCGCCTGCGCGCCGCGGCGTTGAACTGGGCGGACAAGGTCTGCGTCTCCACGGCCGAGCGCCGGCCATGCCGCTACGGCTACGACTGGTTCCGGCCCGTGCGGTTCGGCGCGGCCACCACGCCCGACACGCTGCCCCTCATCATCGCCCACCACCTGACCGGCGATGCCCGCTACCTGGCGCCGCAGTACACCACCTGCGACTACATGCTCGGCGGCAACCCGCTCAACATGACGTGGGTGACCGGCCTGGGCGCGCGCTCGCCCAGGCGCGTCATGCAGATCGACTCGTGGTACAGCGGCCAGCCCGACCCCGTGCCCGGCATCGTGCCCTACGGACCCGTCACCCGCTCCAACGAAAAATGGACGTTGCGCGGCGGGCTGGACACGGTCTATCCGCGCCTCAAGCAGTGGCCCGAACACGAGCTGTGGTTCGAGATGGCGTTTGACCCCAGCCAGGCCGAATTCACCGTGCACGGCACGCTCGCGCCCGCCATCGCGGCCTATGGCTATCTGTGCGCGGAGCGGGCGGGCAAACCGTAACGGAGGCGCAACATGCAACGACGTCCCCTCGGCCGCACGGGCGAGAAGCTTTCCATCGCCGGGTTCGGCGGGCTTGTCGCCAAGGACGAGCCGCCGGACGCCTTGCGCCGGATCGTGGCCAGCGCGGTGGAGCGCGGGGTGAACTACTTCGACATCGGCCCCAGCTACGGCAACGCGGAGGAACGGCTTGGCCCGGCGCTGGAGCCCCACCGCGGCCAGGTGTTCCTGGCCGGCAAGACACTGCAACGAACCGCCGCCGGCGCGCGCGCCGAACTCGAAGCCTCGCTGCGCCGACTGCATACCGGCCACCTGGACCTGTGGCAGCACCACGCGGTCTGCACGCTGGCCGAGGCCCAGCAAATCCTGGCGCCGGGCGGCGCGCTGGAGGCGTTCGTGAAAGCCAGGGAGCAGGGCCTTGTCCGGTTCCTTGGCGTCACCGCGCATTCAGAGGAAGCCGCGCTGGCGCTGATCCACGCCTTCGCCTACGACACCATCCTCTTCCCCATCAATTGGGCCGCGTGGCTGCGCCATGGCTTCGGCCGGCGCGTGGTCGAGCAGGCGCAGGCCAAAGGAATGGGCATCCTGGCGCTCAAGGCCCTAGCCCGCCGCGCCGCGGCCAAGGGCGAAGACAAACCGTGGAAGAAGTGCTGGTACGTGCCTGTGGAAAGCCAGGAGGAAGCCGCCCTCGCCTTCCGCTTCACGCTCTCCCTGCCCGTCACGTCCGCCGTGAGCCCCAGCCACGCCGAACTGCTCCAATGGACCCTGGACGCGGCCGATGCCTTCACCCCGCTTACGCCCGGCGAAGAGGCGCTTCTGCGTCAGCGAAGCCAGACGCTCTGCCCTGTCTTTCCCAAGCCGAGTTGAGCGCGAAGGCAGACAACGCGCCGCCTTGCTTCACTTGCACTGGAACAGCCTCGATCTCGGCCTTTACGTGATAGGTCTTGCCCCTGCAATCCACACCGTCAAACGTCCACTTGCGCCGGGGCGACACGGGCGTGTCCACACCGTGCCTGTTGGGGTCGCACGCGGCCGTTGCGCCGGGCAAAATCCAGCCGTGCTTCACAGGCGCGCCTTGCGTGAACCACTGCGGGAAGTCCTCTTCAGTCAGGGAGCGATTCAAGCGGCGATGTCAGCCTGGCTGGTAGCGTGTGTCAACGGCTGACGTCACGCCGCGCCGGCCGCCAAGGATGCCTGAGCGGGGGCGCAGTGTTCGATGACTCGCCTCGACACCGGGCCGCCAGCGCGCTATATAGGAATGCGAAGGGATGTGACGCTCGCGGGCTGAGCCAGGGTCATCAGGAGTCGAACCACATGTGCGTCATCGCCGGATACGCGGGGGCGAGGCAAGCCGCGCCCATCCTTCTGGAGATGATCGAGCGCCAGGAAGGGCTGGCGGGAGGATACTACACGGGTGTGGCCACGGTAGAAAGCGGCCGGCTCCACTGGCGCAAGGTGGTGGGCGTGACCGCGGACCTGCGCGGCCAGACGGACGCCGAGAAGCTGCCGGGCCGCGTGGGCATCGCCCATTCGCGGTCCAACTCGGGCGGCGGCGTGGAGTGGGGACACCCCTTCATCGCGTGTGAGGCGTCGCTGGCCTATGTCGCCAACGGATCGGCCGGGGTGTGGAAGGACCATCCCAGCCGTCTGGAGATTCCCCGCCGGCTGGCCCGCGAAGGGCACGTCTATCACGCGTTGAGCCCCGCCGCCATCGGCGACTACCCCACGCTCGACGACGGCCGCGGGGTTCACATGAGCGACGTCATGGCGCACCTTGTGGAGGACGCCTTGCGGCGGACGGGCGAGCCTGAAGCGGCCATCGCGACGGCGCTCCTCGAGATGCCCTCGGAGATCGTGGGGCTGTTTGTGGCGCCTGCGCATCCAGACGCGGTCTATGGCGCGAGGCGCAACTTCCCTGCGTGCGTGGGCATGGACGATGACGGCGCCTACATCGCCAGTTCGCCGGAGGGGCTGCCGTGTTCGGTTCGCTGGTGGACGTGGGTTCCGCCGTCTTCGTCGTTCACGGTGAAGCAGGGGCGGCTGAGCGTTTCGCCGCTGGGCCAGGCCTCCGCGGCGATCGTGGACGACGTGGACCGCGCCGAGGCCCGCGAGGCGCTCGTCAAAGCCATGTCGCAGGGCAAGGCTTTGCACATGGAGGAGCTTCTGAAGGTCGTGGACCCCCTCTCCGCCAGCCTGGCCCCAAAGGTCCGCTACGACCCGGTCTACGAGGTCCTGGCGCCGTTGACGCGCTCCGGGCGGGTGCGGCGCACAGTGGCGCGCGTCGAGGGCGCGGCGCCGGGCGTGACGGGCGTGCGCTTCCTGCACGAGATGGTGAAGTAGCCCGCGGCTTCTCTCGTGGCGCCACGCGGCGCGGGGATGCTTCGTCCTCGGCTGGGTTGACACCGGCGCCGCCTTGCCCGAAGATGTGGCGCCGGAGGAGTTCCATCCCATGAACCGCCGCCGCATTCTGGTCGTGGACGACCGGCCCAACATGCTCAAGCTGCTCAGCCGCGTGCTGGGCCGGCGCTATGAGGTGACGACCGCGGCCAGCGGCCAGCAGGCGCTGGCGCTCGCCTCGGCCGCCGACTACGACGTGATCGTCACGGACGTGCGCATGCCCGAGGTCAGCGGCATGGACGTGCTGCGCCAGGTTAAAGCCAGGCGGCCTCTCACCCAGGTCATTGTCATGACCGCCTATGGCGAAATCCCGCAAGCGGTGGAGGCCATGCGCCTGGGCGCGGTGGACTACCTCACCAAGCCTTTTGAGCCGGAGACCATCGAGCTGGCCGTGGACAAGGCTGTCGAACAGCGCGAGGCCCTGGAGCAGGAACGCCGGCCTCGCGAGGAAGAGCCGGCGGCGCCGGGCTGGGGCGCCATTCTGGGGAAGAGCCCGGCCATCCGGCGAGCGTTTCACCTCCTGCGCAAGGCGGCGGACAGCGACTCGACCGTGCTTATCCAGGGCGAGAGCGGCGCGGGCAAAGAGCTCTTCGCGCGCGCCATCCACGCCGCTTCGGCCCGCGCGGCCGCGCCGTTCATCCCCGTCAACTGCGGCGCCATTCCGCCGGACCTGATGGAGAGCGAGCTGTTCGGCCACGCGCTGGGCGCCTTTACGGGCGCCGTCAAGGCCAAGACCGGCTTGTTCCAGGAGGCGGAAAACGGCATCCTCTTTCTCGATGAAGTCTCCGAGCTGCGGCCTGACCTGCAGATCAAGCTCAACCGCGCCATCCAGGAGCACGAGGTCCGCCCCGTGGGCGAGAACCGGCCCCTCACGACCAACGCGCGCGTTCTGGCCGCCACGAACCGCAACCTCCGCGAACTGGTGGACGCGGGCCAGTTCCGGCAGGACCTGTATTTCCGGCTCAGCGTGTTCCCCATCACCGTGCCGCCGTTGCGCGATCGCATGGAAGACGTGCCGCTTCTGGCCGCCAGCTTTCTGGAACGGTTCGCCCGCCGCGAGAATAGGAAAATCGCGTCCATCGACCCGGCCGCGCTCAAGATTCTGCTCCAACACTCGTGGCCGGGCAATGTGCGCGAGCTCGAAAACCTGATCGAGCGCGCCGTGCTTCTAGAAGAGGGCCCCACCCTCTCGGCCGAAACGGTGTCGGACTGCATGTTGTCCGAAGGCGGGCCGGCGCCGGCGGCGCTGGCCGAGGGGCTGCCCTACAAGGAAGCCATGGAGCTGGCCTCGCGCCAGGCCTCGCGCCAATACGCGGCAGGGCTGCTGGCCAAGACTCAGGGCAACGTGACTGCCGCGGCCGAGCTGGCCGGCATCGAGCGCGAGAGCTTCCACCGCCTGCTCCGCAAGCTGGGCCTGAGGGCCAGCGACTTCCGCGAAACGTGAGGCCGCGCCGCCAGCCAGACGCCCAGGTCGCTCACAGAGCAAGCGTCTTGCGTAACGCCCCGGTTCCGCGCGGAGGACAGCCTCCGGCCCCTTTCGCTGCCGCCGCCTGCGCTGGAGGGGCGCGGCATTCCGCGCCCCCGCGGTATGCGAACCCTCCGGAAATGGGGGCGCCGCCGTCCTGCCCCTTTTGGCGCTTCCGGCCGGCGCCGGGGGACGCTATAATGGCCCGCGTGTGTGGCGTCCCGGCGACGCGTCGTGCCCCCCTTCCGGATAGGGGGCTCTCGTGAGGATTCTCCATCATGGCCATGCGCGTCCTGCTTGTCTGCGCCCCGGGGGAAGCGCGGGAGCAGTACCAGCGCGAGCTCATGCGCCTCAGCGTCGACTTCGACGCCGTGGAGAACCTCTCCACCATGCCCAACGAACTCAAGCAGGTACTGTACCACGGCGTCCTTCTGGACATCTTCACGACCATCAAGTCCCCCCGCGAGGACAAGTTGATCGTCCAGGAGACGCTGAGCCAGTTTCCGGTGATCCGCCTCCGGTGGGACCCCCGCCTGCAGAGCATCTGCGCCCTCTACTTCGGCCAGACCAGCCGCCACGCCAGCCTCGAGGACTTTGTCACCACCCAATGCAAAGGCTTTACGCCCCGTTGTGTGCGCACCGACCGCCGCGCCGCGATCCACTTCAACGTGGAGGTCTCGCGCTCGGGCGACTTCTCAGCGCCTGGCGTGGAGCGCACGGTCTCTCTGGACGTGTCGCGGGGCGGGATCTTTGTCGTCTCCTCCCAGCCGTGGCTGCCGGGCGAAAGGGCCAGCATTATCATCAAGGAGCTCTCGGATCACACGCCCATCAAGGTCGAAGCGCGCCGCATCATTCCGTGGGGCGAGCACATGACGATCCCGGGCGTGGGGTTCTCTTTCGTGGAGATCACCGAGGCCCAGGCGAATGACATCTGCCGGAGGCTGTAGGCTGGGGGCGTGGGGCGGAGACATGGCGCCTCAGCCCGCCAACGGCGGGATCGCAACGTGTCCCCGAAACAGACGCGACATTTTCAACGGGCCGCTAGAACGCGATGTTGAGCTTCAGACCCACGAAGGGGGCCGTCTCAAGGTAGTCGCTGGCGACGCGTTCGTTGTCATCGTCGTCCGCCTTGATGCGCCGCCCAAGGTCCACGCCCGCCTCCACGGTCACGCCCACCACCTCGGACAGCGCCAGGCGGGCGTCAAGCCCGGCCCGCGTCCCCCGAATCTGCACATAGCCCTTGCTCGGCGTGGCGCTCCTGCCCAGCCGCCACCGGTGGCCGTCATAGGCGCCGAAGACCCCGAAGTTCAGCGTCCTGGCGGGGCCGTACCCCAACCGCAGCATGGGTCCCATGGACGTGAACCGCCACGTGTCGCTGAGACGCCAATCGGCATAGAGGTAAGGCAAGGCGGTGTACTCCGTCATCCCTGCCGCGTAGTGGACGCCCAGCCCCAGAGAGAGGTCCTGATGCGGCCGCCACAGCCACGCCAGCCGCCCCTGTCCCAGCCAGGCGTCGCCCAAGGCGTCGTCCTCGCCCGAGACGCCCACGCCCGCGCCCGCCAAAGCGCCGTACTCGCGCGTAAACCAGTACCGCAGATCGGCGTTCAGCCGCAAGCTGTGAAGGTCCGTGAACGGGTCTCCGGCGCCGGGAAAGAACTTCTGGTCGTCGCTCCAGTGGAAGCTGGTATAGTCGTAGTTCAGCGACGGCGTGAGCGAGATGTCTCTGGACAGGAACATGTCCGCCCGCAGCGAAACGCCCGTGGTCCAATAGCCCATGCTTCCGCCGGACTCGCTGAAGCCTGACTCGGGACGCCAGGTTTCGGAGAGTCCGAACCGGAACAACGGCGGCAGCTTCTCCGGGGGGAGATCGGGAGCCTTCGCCTCCATGGCTTTGGCTTCGGCCGCCGGCCTGGCCGGCTCCTGCGCCAGAGCCCATCCCGCCATCAACGCCGCCGCCAGACACGCCGCCACGCCGCGTCCGCAATAGCCGGTCATTTCCTCAGCGCCTCCGCTCTCGCGATTCCCCACGGGTATTCCATTCTGCGCCACATGAACACGTCAAACCACGCGTCGCGAGCGGGGCAAACTCAACCCGCGACCCACTCTCTGCCTGGCAGCCGGAACAGCCAAGGCGCGTTGTAGGTGTCGAGAAGGCCGGGACCGGTGAAGAGGTCCGGTAACAGCCTCTGGTACACGGCCCAGCCGATGCAGTAGCAGTACAAATCATGCGTGCTGCATCGGGCGAACAGGTTTGCGCGGTCCGTTCGCCATTCCGCGGCCATGCTCGCCGCGACGCGCCTCAGCCATCCCAGACCTTCCGCGTAACGCTCCGGAAGCTGGCAGGCCAGGCGTTCCACAAGCCACCCATAGTCGAAATCCGTGCAGATTGTCCGCTTCATTTGGTCCCGGTTCAGGTCATACTCCAAGCCGGCCAGGCGATCCCAGAGCAGCTGGGGGCGTGGATAGGGGATGAAGGCCGCGTCATATCCGTTGGCCACGTGGTAGATGCAGCTGATGACGCAAGGCGGCGCGTCCCCGGCGCGGCACCATGTCTCCAGCGGACGCTCGGGGGCGAGGCGCGCTTCAACGTTGCGGCGCATGGCCGCCACCCAATCGTCGTCACAGAAGCCGGAGGCCAGGACCGGGGCCACGCCGCCGCAGAAGTCCTTGTGAGTGCCGTCCCACCGAAGGCCGTTCAGCCACGCCTCCAGGGCCGACACGGACAAAGGGGCCAGCCCCCGCACCGGCCGGCCTGGCCGCCCGCCCAGCAGGTTCAAAGACGTAATGGCGGCGCAGGCGCCGTGCTCAGGACCTGAGACGCACTCGAAAACGCCGTCCTCCCTCTGAAAAGAGTTGATGCGCTCGATCCATTCGGCGCGATCCGCCTGGCTTCCGAAATCGAGACCCAATTGCGCGTGAAGATGAACCGCGCCCACGACCCCGTACATCTGCGACTCCCGGCTGCCGGGCTTATATCCATAATCGCCCGGAGCCGAGGACAACCGCCTCTTCTCCAGCTCTTGCGCCATCGCCTGGCGCAGTTCTCTCGTGTCCAGAGGTTTCATGCCACTCTCCAAAAACAGATCGCCGCGAAAAGCGCGCCGGCGCCGCCATCGCTACTCCGGGAACCGGTCCCTCATGCGACGCGCCGGGTTGCCGGCCATGACGCTGTTGGGGGGCACGTCGTCCACGACCACCGCGCCCATGCCAATCAGACTGCCCTTGCCGACGTTGATGTTCTGCCTCACGGTGCAGGATTGGCCGAGAAAGCAGCCTGGACCCACGCGCACGCCGCCGGCGAGCGTCACGCCCGAGGCCATGGCCACTTCGTCCTCCACGTTCGCGTCGTGGCTGATGACGCATCCGGGCAGGACGAACACCCGCTCGCCCAGCCGGGCGTTGAGCCCCACCCACACGTGCGCGAACAGGATGCACCCCCGCCCCACCTTGGCCGCGCGCGACACCACGGCCGACGGGTCCACCAGCGAGGCCCACTGCTCGCTCTCTAACTCCACGGGGTCTTGGAACTCCTGGGAAAAGGCGAAGGCGGCGCCAGGATAGGCGGAGGTCTGGTCCGAGAGCCCCAGCACGGGATAGCCGTTCAGGTCGCGGCCCACCATGTGGCGGCGCGGCTCGTCGGCGAGAAAGCCCAACAGCCGGTACGCGGGCGAGACGCGGTTGATGCGCTCCACCAGCTCCGCCATCTCCGCGGCGTGGACGCCGACGCCAAGGATGACAAGATCGCGCATGGTCCGGCTCCGCTCATGCCAGCCCGGCGCGGCGCAGACACAGCAGGCACGCCTGCGCCGTCTCAGCCGGCCGCTCGATAAAAAGGTAATGGCCCGCGCCGTCCACCCAAACCAAGTCCACGTTGGGGCGGCCCGGCAGCATTAGCTCCGGCCGGCCCACGCCCTCGCCGCCAGCCCGCCCATAGAGCGCCACGATCGGGATGCGGAGCGTGGACACGACATCCGACGCGCCGACCCCGCGGACCGTTCGCCAAAAGGCGTCCCAAGCCTCCAGAGAAAAACGCGCGCGGGTGGCGTCCATCTTGGCCTGGATGCGCGCGACGGCCTGGCGGTCCAGCCCGCCATAGCGATGGGACGGCCCAAAGGCCCGGGCCGCCCCCAACGACACCCACCCCTCCACCAGCGCCAGGCCAGCCACGCGGGGATCGTGGCGAGCCACGGCCATAGCGACCATGCCACCCAGACTGTGGCCGGCCAGCGCCACGCGTTCACAGCCCAGCGCATCGAGCAGAAGGCGCACATCCGCCGCCAGGTCGTCCAGACAGAAGCCGCCTTCGGGCGTAGAACTGCGTCCATGCCCCCGAAAGTCGCACGCCACCCGGCGGATTTCCGCCGGCAGCGCCGCGAACACGCCGGTCCAGTCCTCCGTGTCGCAGCCCGTGCCATGCAGGAAAACTATCGGCGCCCCCCCGCCGCCGGTGTCCTGCCACGCCATGCCGCCCCAGGGCAGCGGAAGCATTCCGCCGCCGGCGGTCATTTCTCGCGCCCCGAAGCGCGCTGCAGCTCCTTGACGAACTCGGGGGGAGGAACGGCGCCCAACTCACGCGCCTTGGCTACGTCCTCCCACGCCTTGTCATATTCCTTCAGGTCCAGATAGGTTTGGGCTCTGCTGATGTGCGCGCCAGCGTTCTTGGGGTCGCGCTGCAGCGCCATGTCGAAGTCGCGCAACGCGTCGTTATACTTGCGCATCTTCTTGTAGGCCCATCCGCGGTTGTTGTAGAAATACGACACGGAGGGGAGCAGCGTGATGGCCTTGTCGCTGTCGGCGATGGCTTCCTCGTACATGCCCTTCTGGATGTAGACGCCCGCGCGCGAACCGTAGGCCACCGCGTAGTTGGGTTCGAGCTCGATGGCCTTGGTGAAGTCCTTGGTGGCGTCGTTCGCTTCGCCTTTGAAGTAGTGGCAGGCGCCGCGGTAGTAGTAGTAAGCAGCCACGTCCGGGGCGAGCTGGGCCGCGCGGGTGAAGGCCTGGATGGCGTCGTCGAACTTGCGCTTGCGGAACAGGGCGCGGCCTTCCTCGAAGATAGCGGCGGGTTGGCCGGCCGGGGCGTCGGGCCTGATGGCGGGGCGCTCGGCCGCGGCGGGGCTGGGTTCTTCGGGCTTGGGCGCGGCGGCGGCGGGGGCGCGGGTCTTGGCGGGCGGGGTTTGGGCGCTTTCCTTGTCCAGAATCTGTCGCACGGACTTCTCGGGCTGGTAGGGCCCGGAGGGCGCCGGGGCCTCGGGCGCGGGCTTGGGCGCGGCGGGGACGTCGGTGACGGTCTTCTTGGCGGCCGGTCCCCGCGGCGCAGGCAGCGCGGACTCGGCGCCGCCCTTGCCTGTCACCGTGAAGAGCACGACGCTTTCGGCGTCGGGCGGCTTCGACGGCGCGGGCTCAAGGGTTCTCTCGGCCGCGGCTTCGGCCGCGGTCGCGCGGGCGTCGGCGCTCTTGGCGGGCGGGGGCGCCTTGGGGCTCTTGGGCGCCACAGCCGGCGGAGCGGCGACCGGCCTGGCGGGCGCGGCCGCGGCTGGCCGGGCCGGCGCCGGCGGCGTCCACGCGGGCTCGGCGGACTTGGCGGCCACGTCGCGCCCCACGACCGCTTCCTCGTCCCACGCCCCGCTCCAAGCCGTCTGATCCACTGTCGCGTAACGCCGCGCCTCGCACCCACAAACCACCAGCGCCAGCGCCGCAGCCAATATCACCGATCGCATCACCGCAGACTCCTTGTCCGAAGCCGGCGCGCCGCGGCATGGGCAGGCGGCCAGCCGGTTCTCGACTGTTTCCGGGCGCCCATGATACCAGCCCGCGGCCGCGACGCAACAGCGCGGCCGGGGCGGGCCGAAGGGACGGAAGGGGAAACGGCCGGACGGGCCGCCGCGGTGTCACATGGCCGGCAGGCTGACCGCGTCGGCGGTTCGCTCCTGCCACTGCGCCAGGCCTTGCCGCAGCCGGGCGGCCACGGCCCTGGTCTCTGGCTGACCGTAGAGGTTGCGCGTCTCGATGGGATCCTCGTTGAGATTGTAGAGCTCGTGCTCGCCCAAGGGGCTGCAGTTGAGCTTCCAGCCGTCGGGCGACACGATGCTGCGCACCGGGTCGCCGATGGCGGCGACGGCCTGCTCGGGTGTGGCCAGGGCCGTCATGCTGTCGGAGAGGGACACGCCGCCAAGCTTGTCGCCCATGCCGTTGTTCATGCCGTTCCACTCGAAGACGACGTCGCGCGGGGCTGAAGCGCGGCCCTCCAACTCGGGGCGCAGGCTCCGGCCTTGCAGATGCGGCGGCGCCGGCGCGTCCAGGAGGTCAAGCAGCGTGGGAATCATGTCAATGTGGCTGACGGGCGCGGCCACGCGGCGGCCGTCGCGCTGGCCGGGCAGACGGATCATCATGGGCACGCGGGCCGCTTCCTCGAACTGGACGCACTTGGCCAGCAAGCGGTGGCTGCCCATCATATCGCCGTGGTCGGAGGTGTAGACCACGATGGTCTTGTCGTCGAGGCCGCATTCCTCCAGCGTGCGAAGGATGGCGCCGACGTGCGTGTCGACCAGGCTGCACAGCCCCCAGTAACGCGCGATAAGGCCGCGCCAATCGTCTTCCGAGCGCAGCGGCCCGCCAAAACCCTTCTCCTCATAGTGGCGCTGCATCATGCGCGTCTTGAGAGGCTGGCGGACGGTGGGAGGGGCGCCGAAGTTGGCGGGCAGGTCCACGGAGCCGGGCGCGTGCTGCGCGTCGCGCGGCCCGAAGAAGGGCATGTGCGGCTCCAGGAAGTTGACGAAAAGCACGAAGGGTTCGGCGCGATGCCGTCGGATGAAGTCCGACGCGGTCCGCGCCAGAAAGGCGGGCTTGCCGAGATGTTCAGGCAGACGCGCGGCCTCGCCGCGGCCAAAGGCGGAGCCATTCTGCGGCCTTACGCCCTGCTCGATGAGCCAGTGGTGATAGGCCGAGCGCGCGTTACGGTCGCGGCCAGGGCCATAGTAGCCCGCGTAAGCGTCCTCGATGCCGCGCCATTCCTCAAAACCGTGCTGGGCGAAGATCTCGTCGCCCAGGTGCCACTTGCCGTGGTAGCCCGTGGCCCAGCGTCCGGGCGGCAGCATCTCGGGCAGGCAGGGCGTGTCCGGGCGCAGGGGGAGGTTGTTCTCCACGCATCCATTGGTGTGGGGGTAAAGGCCTGTCAGCAGCGTGGACCGCGACGGCGTGCAGACCGTCTGCGTCACGTAAGCGCGCTCGAAAAGCACGCTCTGGCGCGCCAAGCGGTCGAGGTTCGGCGTCTGGATCTTCGTGTTGCCATACGCGGCCATGGTGTCCGCGCGTTGCTCATCGGTGAAAATAAAGAGCAGGTTGGGAGAACCCATCAAACGCTCCTTGTCCATGAGGCGCCGCTCGCATGTCGGCGGCGATGCGGAGCCGCGCCTTCGCCGCGCGCCGCGCTCAGCTTGGCAATCCCTTGCGGTCCTTGCCGGGCCACCGCTCCAGCCCGCCCCACATGTAGGGCAGCCGGCTCTCGAACGGCCCGACCGCCGGCAGCGGCTCCTTGCGGCCGACCTGGTACCAGTAGGCCGTGCTGGTCCAGTCGCCCTGGCGGTCGTTGGCGTGGCCGTGCTCGATGGAGAACTCGAGCGACTTCTCGAAGTAGACGGGGTCGGCCACGTGGAAGCGGTACTGCGAGTGCTTGCCCGTGTAGTCGCTGTTGCCCTTGAAGTGATAGCCGAAGAAGGGCGCGCAGTAGGTCTGGTGGAGGCGGTTGTAGTTCCACGCGCCGCAGAAGTAGTCCTCCGTGCCTGTGCCGTGCATGTTAGGCGGCCAGGCCTCGCCGTCCACGAAGAACATGTCGTCGCCCTCGCCCCACCAGCCCGGCTCGTTGGTGTCCAGATGCAGGCAGCAGCCGACATAGTGGCCTTTGCCTGTGGTCTTGAGCAGGAGGTAATTGTCTTTGCCCGTGGTGTTGAGGCGCTCTTCATTGCCGTCTGCGTTGGGGCCGGTCTTCTCGGCTCTCTTGACCACGAGTTCGCGGCGCCAGCAGGCGTGGAAATAGCCCACGTCCTCCAGGGGATGGGCGTATTCCTGGTAATCCACGTAGAAGTAGAGGAACGAGTCCTTGTCCGAATCATTCGTCACCGTGATGCGGCCGGACTGCTTGAAAGGCATGGGGAACCAGCAGTTGAGGCCTAAATAGAAGGCCTGGAGAGGCAGCGAGGTGAAGTAGGCGGCTTTGGCGTGGCCCAAGCCGAAAAAGTCGCCCAGAGGGCAATCGACGGAGGGCGTGGCCTCGCCATCCCAGTACATGCGCAGGACCAGGCGGCGCAGGTTGTTATCGTCCTCGCCGGTGGTCACCCAGATGTGGCGGACGCAGCCGGGGCCGCGCATGTCGGCCAAGGTGAGCGTTTCGCCCTTGCGCACGAACCAGCGGTCCGCGTTGCCGCCGGTCTTGTCATAGCTGGAAAAGCGGCGCGACCTGACGCCCTGCCCCAGTTTGGCCAGACCGCCCAGCGTCGCCATCCCCATCACGCCGAAATCCGACATGGCCGCCTCCTGTGGATTGGATCGGGAGCGCGAAGCGCCTCGCAGCGCTGGGCCGCTCCCCGACACACGGGGGTCGTATATACATTCGCCCCGCGGCCGCGTCAAGGACGCGTTGACCCGGTCCCGGCGTTCGGCTAACCTGTCCTGTGGCGCCGGGCGCCTGTCACCTGCGTTCGAATCGAGGAATCCTGATGCCGAACATCCACGTCATCCCCTGCCTGGACATGAAAGACGGCCGCGTGGTCAAGGGCGTGCACTTCGTCGAGCTCCGAGACGCGGCCGATCCCGTGGAGGCGGCGCGCGCCTATTGCGAGGACGGCGCGGACGAGATCGCGTTTCTGGACATCACGGCCACCGTGGAGAAGCGGCGCTCGATGTTCGACGTTCTGAGGCGGGTGTCTCAGGCCGTCACCGTGCCGCTGACCATGGGCGGGGGCATACGCTCGTGCAAGGACGTGGAGGAGGCGCTGGTTTCTGGCGCGGCGTCCGTGTCCATCTCCAGCGCGGCCTACCGGGACCCGGCGTTTGTGGCCGAGGCGGTCAAGCGCTTTGGCGCCAAGCGCATCGTGATCGCGATTGACGCGGACGTGAACGAGAAGCTGCCGTCGAAGCGCGAGGTGTACATTGACGGCGGCCGGACGGCCACGGGCAAGGACGCGGCGGAGTTCGCGCGCGAGATGGCGGGGCTGGGCGTAGGCCGCGTGCTGCCCACCAGCAAAGCGGCCGACGGCGTGCGCACGGGGTATGACCTGGTCCTGACGCGCGCCGTGGCCGACGCCAGCGGCCTGCCCGTCATCGCCAGCGGCGGCGCCGGCGCGCTGGAACACTTCCGCGACGCGGTCACCCAAGGCCACGCCCAAGCCGTGCTGGCCGCGTCGGTCTTCCACTTCGGCGTCTTCACCGTCCGCCAGGTCAAAGAGTATCTGCGCAGCCAGGGGATTGCGGTTCGGATGTAACAGCAGACTCGTCTCTTTGCCAGGAAGCGACACTCTCATGCCTATTCCGGTCAAGCGGCTCATCCTGAAGCGGTTCCGCAGCGTGGCGGGAGAGGTCATCGAGTTCGACAACCCAACGTTCCTAGTCGGGCAGAACGGATCGGGAAAAAGCAACATCGTCAGCGCCTTCGCCTTTCTCGCGGATGCCATGACTTCTCCACTGCATGCCGTTTTTGACCGCAACGGCGGGATCGCCGCCGTTCGAAACCGCTCTGCGCCCCATAGCCACCCCCCCAACGTGGGCATGCGGGTTGACTTCGGCAAGACAGACGGGCTGGCGGGAGGGCTGTACGTATTCGAAGTCAAGGCAACCCCCCGCCACGGTTTCTGCGTGGTTCGCGAGAAGTGCGAAATCCGGGCCGTGGACGGCGCCGTCTGCGGATTCGACCGCCAAGGGGGCAGGTTCCATTCAAGCGGCGGTGTGGACATCAAACCCTCGCTTGACGCGTCCTCTCTCTGCCTGCCCATAGTCGGCGGAGACAAGCGGTTTGCCCCCGCGCTGCAAATCCTCAGTTCCATGCGGCCTTACGCGATCGAACCGGCGAAATTGCGGGAGATGCAGGACCCGGACAGCGGACGCGTACTGCGCAAAGACGGTGTGAACGCCGCGAGCGTCCTTCACGAGATGAGCCGCTCAAACGCCGGGCAAGTGGTTGAACACGTCTGCGAAATACTTCAGACTATTGCTCCAAACACCGTATCCGCAAGAAGCGTCAGACACGGCAACAAACTCACGATTGAGTTTACTCAGGAATGGGGAACAACCGAGAGCCCGAAGAGACTGAAGTTCGAGGCTTTCGGGATGTCGGATGGCACACTCAGAGCCCTCGGTCTGCTCATGGCGGTCTACCAGCCATCCCCCCCCTCCGTCCTCATCATCGAGGAACCCGAAGCCACAATCCATCCTGGCGCCCTGGGGGCGATCCTCGACCTTATTCGTGCGGCCTCCAAGTCCGTTCAGGTTGTTGTCACCACCCACAGTCCCGAAATACTGGACGCGGAGTGGGTGAAGGACGGCCACATCCGAATCGTGACATGGGAGGAAGGTTCCACCCACGTCTTGCCGCTGTCCGCGGCGTCCCGCCAAGCCATGCGCGATCATCTGATGGGAGCGGGCGAACTCCTGCGGGCGAATGCGCTCACCCCCAGCACGGACCTGTTCGGCGAACAACAGAAGCAAATGTCTCTCTTTGAGGACTGATATGCTCCTTCAGCCCATCGTCGAAGGCTATGGCGACGTCGCGGCCGTGCCCGTGCTTCTGCGCCGATTGGCGGAGGAGGCGGGCTGCCATCAATTGCAGGTGGGCCGCCCCATTCGTCAGCCAGCTTCGAAACTCATCAAAGAGGATTCCCTTCGCAGGGCCGTCCAACTCGCCAAGATTCAACCAGGCTGCGCCGCCATCCTCATCTTGTTCGAGCACGAAGACGGATGCCCCAAGACACTTGGCCCACAATTGGCCCAATGGGCGCAGGCCGAGGCCGCGCCTGTCCCGTGCGCCGTGGCGCTGGCCCACCGTGAGTATGAAGCCTGGTTCCTGGCCAGCGTCGAGTCCCTGCGCGGCAAACGCGGAATCCGCGAAGACGCGCCGCCGCCCCCCGATCCCGAATCGGTTCGCGGCGCCAAGGAAGCGCTGGAAAGCCTGATGCCGCCCGACGCCTCATATCACGAGACCGTGGATCAGCCGGCCTTGTCAGCGCTCTTCGACATGCGCGCGGCCCACGCTCGCAGCCGCTCCTTCCGCCACTTGGTCAAAGTCTTTGGCGAACTGGCGCGCCAGGCCGGCTCCGTGTTGACGGCGTGGCCTCCAGCAACCTGGCTCTCGCCGGGTTCGTGAGCCGCGATCACTCCTTGGGCGGCCACGCCTCGTCCGCCGGCGCCAGCACCACGATCTCGTGGGCGTAGTCGCGCTTGCGCTTGCCGCGCGTTTCGCTGTTCCACCAGCTCCGCGCGATATTCTCGATGTACTGGGCGTGCTCCTCGCCGCGCTTGCCTTTGAAGTCGGAAAAGTCGAACTTCTCGGGCAGGGGCATGTTGGACTCGTTGTCCGCCACGATGGTGACGTCCAGGCCGGCCTTGAGCTCCTTGGGAGTCCAGAAGCCGTCGTCGCCCCACATATCGCCGGGCTTGGCGATCTCCATGGCCTTGCCCAGCATCAAGACGCGGAAATGGGTCTTGGCGACGCCGAGCGCCTGGGTGTCGACGCTGAGGCGCAGCTTGGCGGGCATCTTCGTGGGGTAGAGCGCCACGGCGACCCAGTTGCCTTTTTTGAGCGCGGAGATGACGCGGGAGTCCTGTCCTTGGGCAGCGACAGCCGGGCGGGAGGCTTCGCGCGCCAGCTTCCTCAACTGCGAAGCGAGCGCCGCGTTTTCGCCCTTCTCGATCTCCGCGCCCAGGTCGAAGTGCACGGCGATGACGCGGCCCTTGCCCAGCGCCATCTCCGTGATGGCAGGCGCGCCGTCGCTGAACGCGGCCAATGTCTTTGCGCCGTCGGCGAGCTTGGCGGGCCGGCGAGGCGTGTCCTTGCTCAGCTTGATCTCCACGCCGTCCCACGTCAGGGTCGCGGGCGCGGGCGGGGCTGGCTCGCCGTAGGTGACGCCGCTCATCTCGGCCGTGACGAACCGCTCCTGTGTCAGGTCGGGCCGCGACACCGACCAATCGCAGTCCGCCGAGATGAGGACGCCGCCCTGCTCCACGAACTGGCGCAGCCTGGCGCAGACCTCTTGCGAGAGCCCCCGGCCCGACAGCGGCGGCGCCAACAAAGCACGGTAGCGCCCGTAAAGCTCGTGGGCCTGGACAAAGATGATGTCCACGTCCTGCTCCGCCTCGATGGCCGTGAGCACGGAGTTCTCGCGCGTGACGCGCGGCCGCGGGTCGTCCATGAGCATCTGAAGCGCGTTCTGGTTGTGCAGGATGGCGACGGCGGCCAGGGGCTGGGCGCCGGCCCACTGGCGCTGGTTGTGGACGTGGCGGGCGAACTCGCGCGGCAGGTGGATGTTGTTGCCGTACATCAAGGGCCGCCAGAGCTGGCTGAAGGTGAAGTAGACGCCGCCGGGGCCGCCGCGCAGGCAGTGGGTGTTGTAATATCCCCACGGGGCGTAGGCGTGGGCCCAGCGCATGGTGTTGGGGAAGGCGCTGCACGGCGATTGGGCGCTGGTGGCGACGTAGAAGTCGGCGCCCAGCCGCGAGAGGGCGACGCTCTCCATGCCCCAGCACCAGCCCGACGCGAACTGAGCCGTGCCGAGAAGCTCGACGCCGATTTGCAGACCCTTGGCGTGGGCGTGGTCCACAAGGCCTTTCCAGAAGCTGGTGACCACGTTCTGCTTGAAGAGGAGATAGCGCCGCCGCCAGACATCCGCCGGGTCCTTCCAATCCCGGATGCGGCCCAACATGGCCAGGGCCTCGGGCGGAGGCGTCTCGCCAAAACGCTCCTTGCAGAACTTGGCGTAAGCCTCGGCGTCGTCGCCGTGGAAGTCGGCGTAGGTGAACCAGAGCTCGTCATAGACGGCCAGGCCCATGAAGCGGCCCATGGGTTTGTACTTGGCGGCGTATTCGTCCAGGATGCGGCGGCAGCGTTCGGGATAGGCGGGGCTGAGGAGGTCTTCGCAGTAGTCCCGGTTGCTGTTGGTGAGGTGGTACCCGCCCTTGCCGTCCTTGGCGCCGTACTTCTCGGCCCACTTCTTGGAGGCTTCGCCGTCGCTGACCTTGGCGCAGGAGTGCCACGAGGCCCAGACGTTGACGCCTTCGGGGGTGGCGGCCTTGATGAGCTCGGCCAGCGGGTCGATGCCCCGGGCCTGGGGCGACATGTCGGGCACGTCGGACGCGTCGCGGTAGAGGCGGTTGCCAGAGACGTCGGTCCAAAAGATGATGTCCGTGACGCCGAGCCACTTGAGCTGGCGCACGTCGGCTTCGGTGCGGCGGCGGTAGAACTCCACGCCGCCCTCGTCCTTGACGCGCGCCGCGCCATAGCCGCGCCAGGTCTGGCCGTCATAGGTGATGAAGTAGCGTCCGCCGAGCTCGGTGACGGGCCGCATGGGCAGGTAGCTGCCGCGCAGCATCTCGCTGCCGAACCAGTCGGACGTGGGCAGGAGCTTGGAGAGGTCGTCGAGCTTCATCTCCTGCTCTGCCTTCTGGCGTCTCTCGGCCACCTGGGCGGCGGGGACGGAGCTGACGCGGCCCTGGCCGGCCCAGCGGGCCGCATTGGCCAGGATGCGCAGCTCGCCGCCTTCAGGCGGGCGCTCGCCCTGCCAATAGGTGGCGGCGTCGAACCAGTAGCCTGGCAGGAAGCCGTTGAACACCACGCGCCCCAAGCCCGCGGCGCCGGCCACGACCACCGGCGCTCCCTGGCGGTCTTCCACCACCACCACCCCGTTTTCGCCTGGCTCCAGAAAAAGGTGGTCCATAAAGGCGTGCTCGAACTCCTTGCCCACGCCGGCGGCCAGGGGGTGGGCGGGGTCCTTGACCACGACGATGGTGTCTTCTCGGCGGTCCACGACCTTCTTAGCGACGCTGGGAAAGAGGGTTGCGGGCTTCCTGCGGCCGCAGGAGCTGTGGTTGAAGACCACGCCGCCGCCGCAGGCGGCGTAGGTCTGGATGGCGCGCACGTCCTCGTGCTTATCCACGGAGAACCCGCCGAGGATGAGGACGTCATGGGCCAGCAGCGTGTCGAGCTTGAGGTCCTTGACGCCGGTGACCTGGAGGGTCTTGTCCTCCTTGAGAGCCTTGATGACAGAGGCGGCGCCAAGGGCGCGCTGGTAGACGGCCACTTTGACCGGCGCGGCCCAAGCGGCAGCGGAGATGAGCGTCAGCGCCAGGAGCCAGGCTCCCTTGTTCACAGTCGTCATCGGGGTCTCCTTGTTTGCGGCCGTCTGCCGCGGCGGCGTCAGGCCGTGCCGCGGTCCACGAACACGGGCGCGAGTTTGATGGTAGCGGCTGGCCGGGAGGGGTCGTCAATGCGGGCGATGAGCTCGGTGACGGCCTCGGCGCCGATCTCGTGCGGGTCGATGCTCCAAGTGCTGAAGGGGTGGGGACCGGTAAGGCTGCAGTCCATGCCGCCGCAGCCGATGAGGCGGATGTCGCGGCCGAGGACCAGGTCTGTCTTGGCGATGACCTCCACGATCTGGCGGGCGCGCATGTCGCTGCCGACGCAGAGGCCGAGCGGCGCCCAGTCGCGGGGCTTGGAGACGGGCAGGCCAAAATGGGCGGGCTGGTTGAGGATGGGGTCCTTGGGCAGGACCTCGGGGATGAAAAGCAGGTCTTGCGTGGCCAGCCCCCGGCCACGGGCGGCGGCGGTGAAGCCGGCGAGCAGGCGGATGCACATCTCATTCTGCAAGGCATGGAAGCCGGGGCTGTCGGGCGAGGGGTAGAACCCCACGCGGCGGCAGCCGTTGTCCAGCAGCATGTTCAGACTCTGGCGGCCGCACCGCTCCCAGTCGGGCGCCACGCAACTGAGGCCGGGCAAGACCTCGTGACGGTTGAGCAGAACGGCTGGCAGACCCAGGCCGGCAAGGCGCGCCAGCGTGTCCTTGGTGGCGTAGGAATCCAGGACCATGCCGGCCACCCACGGCTCGCGGCCGAGTCTGGCCATGCGGCCCTCGTAGTCGGCCTCGTCGAAACAGTGATAGACAAAGCGGAAGCCGCGGGCGGAAATCTCGTCGCGGAGCCCCTGGATCATGTCGAGCCCGAAGTTGTCGCTCTCATTTCTTGGGCGATGGGGACGGAGGAGGCAGGCCAGGGTAGTGCGCTCGCAGGGGGCGGCGTCTTTGCGCAGGATGACTGTGCCCGAGGGGCTGGCGTGGCAGGCCACGAGCCCCTCGCGGGCCAATTCCTGAACACTGCGCGAGACGGTGGCGGTGCTAAGGCCGAACTCGGCGCTGAGCTGGCGGATGGACGGGAGCTTGGCGCCGACAGAGTAGGCGCCGGAGAGGATGCGCTGGCGCAACTCAGCGGTGAGCCCTTGGTGCTTGTTCCTCGGCCGCGCAGAGGAAGCGAACACAGGCGCGCTCATACGGCATGGCTCCTGACCCAAACAACCATCTCATACGATTATATTGTTCATGTCAGAATTGTCAACCAAAAAGCAGCCTATCACGGACACCCAAGTGGAAAGAGCATTTTTTATTGAAATTATTACACTTATGATATCGTAACCAGGGTGGAAGACCACTGCTCATGGCCATCGGGATGGGGATAATGAGTGGAATTCTTGGCAAACAGGTGGGTCTATCGGGGATTCTCAGGCCTTAATAGATTCTGTGTGATACAGTATAGCATGGAAAGCCGGTGAAGGCTCGGCATGCCGTGGTACCGCTAGGGCTGGCCGGGTGGCGCGGACGCGTCAGTCGGCCAGCAGGCTGTACACGACCCCCAACACAGCGGCCATGAACCCGAACAGCAGCCCCGCGGCAGCGGCGTTGGCCGGGGGCGCGTGAAAGACGCCAGCAGCCACCAGCCCCACCCCAATCACCAGCGCCGACAAGAAAGCCATGACAAGGAGGAAGATGTCCCATACGGAGCGGTTCGATGCAAGATGTGTTTTGTTGGCCTTGTGGATCAGCGCCTGAATCAGGGCCGTGGCGACGCAACTGGCGATCCAGTAGCCCTGGGTGCGCACGCACCACGGCCAGAAGTCCTCCATGAACAATCCGGCCAGGGGCGCGCCGGCCACGGCGGCCACCAAGCCGAGCATGATAATGGTGGCAAGGACCTTGAGAAGCGCCTTGACGGCGGCGAGCGTGTCTTGTCCCTGGGCGCGGGCCAGGACGCGGGCTTCCTCGATGCGCCGGGACAGGTTGCGGGCGGCCTCGGACTCGGGGCAAATGCGCAAGGCTTCTTCGCACGCCAGAGACGCCTTGACGAGGCGAGATCTGGAAAGGGCGCGTTCAGCCTCGGCGCAGGCCTCCTCATACGAGGTCTGGAAGGAGTCGACTTGCTGGAGCGCCATGTCCACTCCGGCCAGGCCGGGCCAGATGGCTCTGGCCTGGACAGCTCGCTCGCGAGCGGCGTCAAACTTGCCCTGGCTGAGAAAGGACTTGGACATGCGCAGGAGACCGGCGGCCTGGAGCTGGCCGTTCTTGGCGGTCTTGATGAGCTCGGCCGCCTCGGCGGAGGCTGGGCAGACGCTCAGGGCGCGGTTGGCCAACTCGAGCACGCGGGCCAGGTCTCTCACTTCCTTGGCGGTCCGCGCCTCGATCATGCGCTTCTCGTACTCGGGCATGGCCTGCGTCAGCTTGTCGTCGATCTCGCGCAGCCTGGGCACGGCGGGCCAGGCGCGGCGCGACTCGCCGAGCATCTCGGCGGCCTCGCGGAACTTGGCCGCGTCGGTGGCGGCGGAGGCATCCTCCACCAGCTTGGCGGCGTGGGCCATGGCCTGCTCGATCTCGCTGAGGAGGCGTTTGGCCTCTTCGGAGGCGGGGCACTCCTTCAGAGCCTGTTGGCCGTGCTGCGCGGCCTCTTCCAGGCTGCGCTTGTCGCGGGATCGCTTGGCGTCGGCCAAGGCGGCCTGGTAACGGCCGCGCCGGTCGCTCAGACTCGATTCCAGCTCCTCGACCCCCCCGAATCTGGGCCACAATTCCCTGATCCCTTTGAACTTCTCCGCGGCCTGGTCAAAACACGCCGCGTCGGCGAGGGCCTTGGCTTCCTGGAGGGCGGCGCCGGCCCGGTCAATCTCCTCGCTGAGGGCGGCGGCGAGCCGGGCCGCGCGGGGGTCGTTGGGGCAGAGCCGGCACGCGGTCTCGGCGCACTTCAGCGCGTCCGGCAGCCGGTGCTCGATCTTGCCTCTCTCGGCGCCGTCCATGGCCTTCATATAGCTTTCGCGCATGGCGGCCGCGTCGCGCTTGAGCCTTGCCACCCACACGGCGCCGGTGTTGGCCTTGAGAGCCTGATCCAGCGCGGCCAGCGCCTCGTCGAAGCCACCACGCAACACGGCCCGCTTGGCGCCCTCGATGGCCTCGGCCACGGCGCGCAGCGAGGCGATGCGCAGCTTGGCTTCTCCCGCCACGCTCGAATCGGGATGCGCGCGCGCGATTTCGTCCAGGACGGCTTGGGCCTCGTCGAACCGCCCCTCATCCGCAAGCGCCTGGGCGTTGGCCATGGCGACGGCGTCTTCGGGGGCGGGCGCGGGCGGCGCCGCCACGGCGGCGGCCTGCTCCGGCTCGGCGGCCCCAACAGGAGACGCCGGCGGCTCGTTCGTGATGGGGTCTTTGGCGTCTTCGCCCGGCATGCCCAGACTTTCTCCACTCCCCTCGGCAGAACGCGAATGGCATATTGTTTCTGAGCCCTATACTATTATCGGCGGCTTCCCGCCGGCGCCGCAGTAGGATTTTCCCTTCACATGGCGCCGGATCAGCCCCGCGTTCAGGCCGGTTCCCTGTGCGCAAAGGGCGCCAGAAAGACGGTTGTCCGGTAGCGCTCGACCGTGTGATGGGACTCCCCGACAACCGCTCCACAGGAGATCGGGCGTCTGGGAACCGCCTTTTGCCGCCCGCCGGCCTCGATGCGCCGGCCCTGGTGGGCAACCCCGGCTCGGTTGGCGCAACGCGCCGTTGACGCAAAGAGGTCCAAGGTTATAATACCGGTCAAGCGCGACCTGCATCGCGCTTTGACAACCGCGCCGCCCGCTCCATCGAGTGGGCGGTTTCACTTACCGGGCGCGCCCCGGCGCCTCCGGCAGGAGAAGACTTGTGAACACGGGCGAACTCCTCATCTTCGGCGGATCGGCCAGTCCCAAGTTGACGCAGGCGATCTGCAAATACCTGGGCGTTCCCGCCGGCCGCTGCGAAGTCCTGCGCTTCCCGGACGGCAACCTCTTTGTGCGCATCCAGGAAAACGTACGCGGCCGGCATGTGTACATCGTGCAGTCCACGGCCTTCCCGACGAACGACAATTTCGTGGAACTGCTCTTCTGGATTGACGCGTTCAAACGCGCCAGCGCCGCCTCGGTGACGGCGATCATGCCCTATTTCAGCTACGCCAAGGGCGACAAGAAAGACGAGCCGCGCGTGTCCATCCGCGCGCGCGTATGCGCGGACGCCATCGAGGTGGCCGGCGCCGACCGGGTGGTGACGATGGACCTGCACGCGCCGCAGATTCAGGGCTTCTTCCGCGTGCCGGTGGACGTGCTCTTCGCCCTTCCGGTACTGTGCGACGCCATTCGCGCCCTGGACCTATCCAACCCGGTGCTCGTCTCGCCCGACACGGGGTTCGCCAAGCGCGCCCGTCTCTACGCCCAGTGCCTGGACGCGCCCATGGCCATCGCCAACAAAGAGCGCCTGGACCACGAAGGCCGCATGGAGATTCAGCAGATCATCGGCGACGTGCGCGGCCGCGCCGCCTTGATCGTGGACGACTTCACCGTCTCCGGCGGCACGCTGGTGGAGGTGGCGGAGGAGCTGCTCAAGGCCGGCGCCACGGAAGTGGACGCGGCGGTGACGCACGGCGTGTTTACGCAGCAGTGCATGGACCGGCTTGACCGCGGCCCCATCCGCCGGCTGCTGGTGACGGATACCATCGAGACCCAACCGGTGAAGCTGTCGCCCAAGGTGCAGGTGGTGTCCGTGGCGCCGCTCTTT
>CAYYEE010000006.1:0-27890 GCA_964470775.1 uncultured Planctomycetota bacterium
GAATCGGCGTTCTGGAGGCGGGCGGTTGCGTTCTCTTCGTCATCGCCTTTGCGGCGTTGGGCCTCGACGCCAAGGAACGCGCGTACTACGGCGAACGCGCTCTGTACTTTCTGGGCCGGCGGCGGGCATAGACGGAGGCGCCACATGAAGCCTTGGGTGGTCATGAGGTCGCGCAACGATATGCCGCTCATCGCGGACACGCTGGCCATGCTTGCGCGCCAGAGCGTGGCCCACGAGCTGATCGTCTTCGACAACGCCTCTACGGACGGGACGCTGGAGGAAGTGGCCAAGTCCGGCGCGCGCGTCGTGGGCGTGCCGGAGGGGCAGTATGTTCCAGGCAGGGTTCTCAACCAGGGCATGGAGATGACCGAAGGCGAGCGGGTCGCGTTCCTCAACTCCGACTGCACGCCGGCCGACGAGCATTGGCTGGCCCGCCTGCTCGAAGGCTTTGACAGCGACCGGGTGGCCGCGGTCTTCGGCCGGCAGCGGCCCCGGCCCGATTGCCAGCCTCTTCTGGCGCGCGACACGGAATCCGCTTTTGGCGACGGGGCCAGCCAGAAGCGCTGGCGTCACTGCTTCTCCATGGCCTCGTCCGCCATCCGGCGCTCGGCGTGGCAGCGGCGGCCCTTCAACGAGGAGCTGCGCTATTCCGAGGACATCGAGTGGACATGGCGCGCGCGGCAGGACGGCTGGGAGATCCGCTATGCGCCCGCGTCCGTGGCCTTTCACTCGCACAACTACACCTTGCGCCAGCTCTGGCGGCGATATTACGGCGAGGGGAAGGCCGAGGCGGCTATCTTCGATTGGACGCCTTGGGAGCGCAGCCTGTTGCGCTACACCGTGCTGCCTTGGGGGCGCCAGGTGTTGAGCGACGTGAAGCACTGTCTTGGCGCGGGGCGGCTGCTGTGGGCGGCGCGGTCGCCCGTGGTGCGCGCGGCGCAGGCGCTGGGCCGGCGCGCCGGCTTCGTGGCTGGCCTCAAAGAGAAGGCGGCCCAGCCATGATCTACGCTTCGGCCGGGTCAGAGGCTTTCAACGCATGGCTGGACCAGGCCGTGCGCCGCGTGGCCGACGACGCGCAGGCGGCTTTGGGCCAGAACCTGGTGGCGCTTGTCCTGGGCGGCGGCTATGGCCGCGGCGAGGGCGGCGTGGTGGTTCTGGACGGCCAAGAGCGGCCCTATAATGATTTGGACTTTACCGTGATCGTCCGCCGCAAACAAGGCGTTGCGGCCGCGCTCGCCCCTGTGAGCCGGTGCGGCCGCGAGGCGGCGGGCGTGGAGGTGGACTTCAGCCGCCCGTTGACTGAAGATGACGTCGCGCATTGGCCGCGCTGGCTCATGTGGCAGGATCTGCTCAACGGCCACGTGGTCGTCAAAGGTCCGGCTGACATCCTGGCGCGTCTGGCGCCCGCGAGTTTGAGAGAGCCTCTGCCGGCTATCGAGGCCACGCGGTTGCTGCTCAACCGGGGGGCCGGGCTGCTTTGGGCCATGCGCGTGGCGCGCGGGTGCGAGGCCGCGCCCGACAGCGATTTTGTGAGGCGCAACTACTACAAGTGCGCGCTGGCCCTGGGGGACGCGGCGCTGATCGCGTGGGAACGCTACACGACCCTGTGCGCCGGCCGGGACCAGCGGCTGGCCGCGCTGGAGGGAGAGCGAGAAGAGGTCCGCCGGCTGGGCGCCGGAGAGATGTACGCGGCCGCGCTCAGGTTCAAGGTTTCGCCTGGCGGCGCGGACTTGCCCGCGCCTGACGATAAGGCGTTGGGCGCCATGGCCGCGGCCTGGGGAAGGGTCTTCCTGGGGGTGGAGAACAGGCGCACGGGCAAGGGACACCGCACGCTGGACGAGTATGTGGCGTGGCGCGGGCTGCGCGAGCCGGAGCTGCACACGCCTTGGCGCTTGGCGCGCAACGCGGCCCAGAACGCCGCGCGGCGCGCGCTGTCGTGGCGATACGGCCGCGAGGACCTCTACCGCCAGGCGCCGCGGCTGCTGGGCGTGGCGGGTCCGGCGGCCGCTGATTGGCCTGCCGAGTCGGCGCGATTCCTGGAGACGTGGAAGCGATTCAACTGATGCCGGCCATGGATGACCTGAGAGAGCGGTTCTCATCGGCGCTGAGCCTGGGACTCAGCCGCTTGCGCTTCATTCAGGCCAACGATTACTGCCACATCTACGAAGGGGAATCGGGGGGGCGGCGGGTCATCGTCAAACACTATCGCCAAGGCGCGGCCGGACAGGCCGCAAAAGAGGCGCAGGCCGTGGACTTCTACCACGACGTGGCGGCCGGGGCGGAGGGGTTGATGGATTGCTGGACGCTGGCCGCCAATGAGGCGGAAGGCTTGGTCTGCGTTGCGTTCGTCGAAGGGGAGCGGATGACGGACGTCGTGAGGCGGGGAAGGCGCGACGCGCGGGAGGCGGACAGGGCGGCCCGCCTGATGGGGGGGCTGGGAAGGCTGCTGGCGCGTCTGCGGCGGCGCTCGGCCCAGCCCGGCCTGCCGCCCGCGGAGTTCCACTTCGAGTATATGGCGTACTGCTCGCGGCGGCTGGAGGAGACGCCCATTTTCGGCGCGTGGCTGTTCAAGGGCATGGGCGCCAGCGCCGAGAGGCTTTCGGCGGCCTACCGCGCGTCGGGCGAAACGTCTTCATTCGCGCACGGGGACTTCGTGTTCCGCAACATCCACGTCCAGGGCGAGCGGCTCGGCCTGATCGATTTCGCCAACGCGTGGTTCAACAGCCACACGCTCAACGACGCTTACAATCTGGACTTGGCGCTGTGTCACGCGACAGAGCCTGGAGCGTATCGGCAAAGGTTGAGATCGGCGTTTCTGGAGGGGCTGGGCGGGGAGGTCTTTTCCGAGGCGGCGCATGAGTTCTTCTATGCGTATCATCGCCGGCGCTGGCTGATGCTGAAACTGCGGACGGGGAACCCGGTGTGTTGGGCTCAGGCCGTGCGCGCGCTGGCCGGGTTCGCCAAGCCCTACGAGCCGGGGAGGGCGTTGCGATGACCCCGGGGGCGATTCTGGCGCAGGGGATGCTGGGCGGCAGCCCGTTCCTGGCCTCCATGCTGGGCATCATGGGTTTTTTGGGCGGCACGGCCGTGTCGGCGATGCTGCTGTTCGGGGCGCCGCGCTTGCGCCGCCCCATGCTGGGCATGCTGGCCTGGTCCACCTGTTACATCATCAAGCCCTTTTACCAGGAGGTGTTCTTCGTAAACTATCGCGGCGTGGACCGCGGTTTCGGCGTCACTATTACGGACATGCTCTTGTTCGGCTTTCTCCTCTTCATCCTGATGGGAGGCCAGAAGCTGCGCAAGGTCTGGTGGCCGTGGAACACGGGCTTGTGGCTGCTGGTCCTGGCCGTCAGCGCGGTATCGCTCCTCTTCAGCCCGGTCGCCTACTATGGCCTGTTCACGCTCCACAAGTTCATCCGCGGCTATCTGCTCTACTGGGTGATCGTGAATGCGGTGAGGGAGCGGCGGGACGTGGAGGCGATCCTTTGGGGGCTGGTGGCCGCGGCGCTGCACCAGAGCTGGGTGGTGTTCTACGACAAGTACATTACCGGCGAATACGTCTACCGCTCGCTGGGTTCGTTCCCACACTACAACTCGCTGGCCATGTACATGAACATGATCCTGCCCGTGATCCTGGTTGCCCTTTTGTCGGCGCCGGCCAGGAACCGGTGGCTGGACGCTTTGCGCGGCGCCGCCGTGCTGGGGGGCGTCGTGTGCGTGGTCTTCACCAAGTCGCGAGCCGCGCTGGTCATTGGGCTGTGCGCGCTGGGCGTGGTTTCGGGGCTGTCGCTGCTGCTTTGGCCCACCCGGCGCAAGGTGCGGCTCCTCGCGATTGGGGCGGTGGGCATGATTGTGCTGACTGTGCTGGCGGCCCCCAGAATCGTGCGGCGTTTCGAGACCGCGCCTTCGGAGTCGGGAGAGACGCGTCAGCACTTCAACCGCGCGGCGCTGGCCATGGCGCGGGACCGCTTTTGGGGCACAGGGCTCAACTCCTACTCATGGATGTTGCGCAATACGGACTACTACTGGCTGGTCTACCAGGACGCGCTTGATGCGGTGGAGGACTTGGACGAGTTTCGCGCCAGTGCTCAAGGCGAGAGCCGCATGGGCACGGCGCATCACATTTACCTGCTGATGGCCGCGGAAACGGGATGGTTGGGGATGATCGTTTTCTGCCTGTTCCTGGCGTGGTTTCTGTTCCGGAACGTGGTATTGCTTTTCTTTGCGCGCGATGATTATTATGGGGCATTATTGATCGGGCTTCTATTGGGTTTTGTCGCCACGCACCTCAACGGCTTTCTGGAGTGGGTGTTGCGACAGACACAGGTGTTCTTTCTGTTCTGGGTGATGTCGGGGTTGATGGTGGCGATTGGACGGGTGGTCATGGGGGAGCGCTTGGCGCGCCGGCGCGACATAGCGGCCGCCAAGGCGGGGCGGCGCGCGGGCGCCGCCGCCGTCCAAGGCGGGAACGCGTGACATGGTTGCTGTGAACCGGCAGCCGCCGAGGGAACCTGGTCAGGGATCGGGCCGGGAGAGGTTATGAGCGAGGCGACAGGCAGGCCGGACACGGACAGGCCAGAGACAGAGGAAGGACTGGCCGGGGGTCTTCCTTTTGACTTGCGGACGCTGCTGTTGGGGCTTTGGCGGCGCTGGCCCGTGGCGGCGGTGTTCGTGGGCGTTTCGCTGGCGGCCGGGGCCATCCTGGCGCTGGCCATGGGCCACCGGACCTACGAGGCCCAGACCGTGCTTCTGAACCGGCCGCAGATGGCCACGCAATTGGGCGAGGAGTTTGCGCCGCCGCCGCTGCAAACGCAGGTTCATCTGGTCACCATCCACGCCAATCTGGAAGCCGTTCGCGAGAGGCTGCAACTGCCCGTGACGACGCGGGCGCTGGAAGCGGCCGTGGACGTGGACGTGCCCAGCCGTACGCAGCTCTTGGAGATTACGGTCAAGTGGAGCGATCCCAAAACGGCGGCGGCCATCGCCAACGCGCTTCGCGACGTGTTCATCCAGCGGCAGCTTTCCGTGCGCAAGGACGAGGCGCGCAAGCGCGTGGCGGACGTGGAGGGGCGGCTGGCGGTTGTGCGGCGCGAGCTGGCCGAGGCCGAGTCGGCGTTGGAGCATTTCACCACCACCAACAAGGTCGTGGACCTCAGCAAGGAGGCCCAGTGGTACTTGGAGGACCTTGTTTCCGTGGGCGCCATGCTTGAAAAGGCGAAGATCGACAAGATCTCCGTGGACTTGCAGGTGGAGAACCTGGGCCGCATCGTGCGCCAGCTTCAGGAGCGCGCCAAGGCGGAGATGCAGTCTTCGTCCGAGCTTGAGGGGCTGGGCAACATCAACATCCGCGTGGAGCGGCTCCGCAAGGCGATCTACGACGACCGTGAACAGCGCGCCAACACGGCGCTGCTGGCCGAGAAAGAGGTGGCCCTGGCGCGCGCGAGAGAGTTGAAAGAGAAGGGCATCGTGTCGCAGGCGGAGCTGGACGCCGCCGTGGCCGACTACGAGCGCCAGAAGGCTCTCACCGTGGACACGGCTAAGATCAAGGAGATGAAGGCGGAGCTGGACCGCTTGAACGATATTGTCATCCCCACGGGCAAGGAGGAGAGCACCGCTTCGGGCCAGGTGCTGCGGGAGATGATGCTGAAGGACTTCCAGTTGCAGCTGGACCAGGCGGCCGCGGGCGACAAGGTCAAGCATCTGGAAAGCCTCTATGCTGAAAAGAAGAAGAAACTCGACTCCCTTCCAGAGCTGCAGCGCAAGTACGTGACGCTCACCCGCGAGGTAAGCGTGTTGGAGGCGGAGAAGAAGGCGCTGGAGGAGATGCTGTCCAAGGTGCGCCTGGCGCTGAACAGCGAAGCGACGGATTTTGTCGTGCAGTCGGTGGCTAAGCCGCCGCTGACCCCCAGCCGGTCAACGCGCAAAGTCATTTTTCTGGGCGTATTTGTCGTGGGCAGCGGTTTCGGGTTCGTGTTGATTGTGCTCCTGGAGTTGCTCGACACGCGGATCAAGTCGGGCGGCGAGTTGAGGGCGCGCGTGGGCGTGGACGTCGCGGGCGAGGTTCCCTGCGTGGGTGGTTTCGCGTCGTTGCTGCCGGGCGAGCGCGACCCGCCCATGATCGAGACGTTCAAGATTCTGGCGCGCCACGTGCGTCTGCAATCGCCCAAACGCGGGGCCAGGATCATGATCGCCAGCGCCACGCACGGCGAGGGCAAGACCCTGGTGGCCGCGAACCTGGCGTGTTGCTTCGGCCGCCAGGACGAACGCGTGCTGTTGCTGGACGCTCAGGTGCGCGGGCTGGAAAGCCGCGCCGAAGGCCCGCGGCTGGACATGCGCGATCTCATTGCCGGCGCGCCCGAGGGCATGAAGGGCCTGGGCGAGTACCTGTCTTTCCAGACCGACAACATGGACGATGTGGTGGCGCCGACGGTGCTCGCCGGCGTCGAGTGCGTGCCTCAGGTCGGGGAAGCCGTGATTCCCGATCTTCTGGGGTCGAACATCATGAAGGACTTGCTGTTCCAGGCGTCGCAGCGCTTCACGCTGACGCTCGTTGAGGCGCCGCCCGTGCTGCCCTATGTGGACGCGGAGTCGCTGGCGCAGTGGATGGACGCGATTCTTCTCGTGGTGCGTGCGCGGACGTGCACGGCGGCCGCGCTGAGAAAGGCCGTGGCGCGGCTGTCCACGGCCGGGACCCCGATCATCGGCGCCGTGCTGAACGGCGTGGATTCGTTCTACATGGAGCGCGTGGCGTAGCCGCGCCGCCGAAGCGCGCGCTGGCGGGGCGTGGCGTCCCGGCCCGTGACAGGGCGGACGGCCACGCGCCCCCGGGAGAGAGGCGGGTTCCGGCGGGCCGTTGTCCGCGCGCCACCGGCCACGGGACGCAGACCTTGAAGATCCTCATCATCTCCAATCTCTTTCCGCCGCACGTGCTGGGAGGATACGAGATTCTGTGCGGACAGGCGCGGGACCGCCTGGCCGCGCTGGGCCACGAAGTGGCGGTGCTGACGAGCGATCACGGAGCGCGGGGGGACGGGGCGCAGGAGCAAGGGGTGTGGCGGCGGCTGAAGCTCTACCTTCCCTTTGACCAGCCCGCGCGGCTTGTGCGCGGCGCGCGCGCGCGGACCAGCCGCGCCAACGAGGCGGCGGCGGCCGAGATCATCCGCCAATTCAAGCCGGACATCATCTTTGTGTGGAGCTTGCTGCGGCTGACGGTGGGCCCGGCGCGCGCGGCCGAGGCTTCGGGCTTGCCCACGGTCTATACGTTCAACGACGAGAACATCATGGGCTACCGGCCCGCGCCGCTGAGCTTGAGCCCCAGGGGGCTGGCGCGCTACGTTCTGGATCACTGGCTCTTTCGTCAGGCCTCATGGTTTGGGCTTGGGTTTGCGCGCTGCACGTGCATCAGCCGTCTGCTCAAGGACAACCTGCTGGCGCGCGGGCTGCCCGCGGCCGACCTCCGCGTCATCTACCAAGGCATCCCCATCGAGCGCTTCCCGCTCAAGGCTGAGCCGGGCCGTGTGGGGCGGCCAATGCGCGTTCTCTACGCGGGGCAGCTCCACGGCTACAAAGGCGTGCACACGCTGGTCGAGGCGGCGCATCGCGTGGCCGAGGCCAGGGGCGCCGACGCGCTTGCCGTGACCCTGGCGGGCGATGGGCCCGAGGACTACAAGGCCAGGCTGAGGGGCTTGGCCGGGCAAGGCAAGGCGCGCGTGACGTTCGCGGGCAAGTCGCCTCACGAGGCCATGCCCGCGCTCTATCGCGATCACGACGTGTTCGTGTTCCCGTCGTTGTGGCAGGAGCCTTTTGGCCTGACGCATCTGGAGGCCATGGCCTCGGGCACGCCCGTGGCCAGCACCGCGGAGGGCGGGCAGGGCGAGTTCCTGGAAAACGGCCGCAACGCGCTGGTCTTCGCCAAGGAGGACGCGCAGGGGCTGGCGGAGAGGCTGATGCGCCTGGCCGACGACCCGGCTCTCGCCCGCGCTCTGGCGCTGGAAGGCCGGCGCACCGTGGAGGAGCGGTTCACGCTGGACCGCTACGTCAGGGAGTTGGAGGCGTGGCTGGCCGAGGCGGCGGCGAAGCGATGAAGATCATCCACGTTCCAAGGCGGTTCACGCGCAGCGAGTGGGGTGGCACGGAGACCGTCATCCTTGAGACGTGCAAGTGGCTGCGCAAGCTGGGCCACGAGGTGGAGATCCTGTGCCCCAACGCGCTGGCCGCGTCGGATGAGGAGGAGATGGAAGGCGTCAGGGTTCGGCGCGCGCCGTACTTCTATCCCTACCTGGGCCTGAGCAGAGAGGCGCGCAGGATGCTGGACCTCAAGGGCGGCAACCTGTTTTCGTTCTCTCTGATGCGGAGGCTGAAGAAGATGGCCGGCGTGGACGTGATCCACGCGCACACGGGCAAGCGGCTGGGCGGCATCTGCCGCCATGTGGCGCGCAAGAAGCGGATTCCCTACGTGCTGTCGCTGCACGGCGGGGCGCTGGACGTGCCCGCGGCGGAGGCGGCCACGTGGACGGAGCCGGCGCGCGGGGCTTGGGAATGGGGCAAGGCGCTGGGGTGGTGGGTGGGGTCGCGGCGGGTGATGGACGACGCGGCGGCTGTGATCTGCGTGGGCAAGCGCGAGCAGGAGATTGTGGCCGCGCGCCTGCCGGGCCATCGGGTCGTGTATCAGCCCAACGGCGTGGACGCGGCGCGCTTTGCGCAAGGCGACGGCCAGCGGTTCCGCGCGCTGAGAGCCATCCCGAGGGAGGCGAAGCTGGTCCTGACCGTAGGCCGCATTGACCCGCAGAAGAATCAGAGGCTGGCGCTGGCCATCCTGGCTGAGGTGATGAAGACCGAGCCGGATGCGCGGCTGGCGCTGGTGGGGCATGTCACGAACCCGGCCTATCGCGACGAGGTGGCGGCTGAGATGCGCCAGCGCGGTCTGGACGGTCGCGTCACGTTGATCGAGGGGCTCGACGGCGCCAGCCAGGAGCTTGTGGACGCCTATCACGCGGCGGATGTGTTTCTGCTGCCTTCCGCGCACGAGCCGTTCGGCATCGTCATCCTGGAGGCGTGGGCCGCGGGGCGGCCGGTGGTGGCCACGCGCGTGGGCGGGGTTCCGTGGTTTGTGGCGGACGGCAAGGACGGGTTGCTGTTCGAGAGCAACGACGCGGCGGCCGGCGCGGCGGCTGTGGCGCGGATGTTGAAGGACAAACCGCTGGCGGCGCGGCTGGCCTCGGCCGGCCAGCGCAAAGCGCGCGAGGAATACGGATGGGAGGGCATTGCCCGGCGTCTGGCCGGGCTTTACGAGGAGGTGATTCGTGAGAATCCTCTTCGTCAATGAGAAGCTGGGCTTCTTTGGGGGTGTGGAGCAGAACGCGGGCGACGCGGCGGCGGGTCTGCGCGGGCGGGGCCATGCCTGCTTTTTGGCGTGGGGCGAAAGGACGGACCGCGCGCCCGAGGAGTATGCGCGCCTGTTCGACGGGGCGTGGCCGTGCGCGGAACTGGGCGCCCGGGTGGCCGGGGCGCAGGACATGGCCCAGATCGCGGCGCAGGCGCGGCCCGATGTTATCTACTACCATAAGGCGGCGCGGCTGCCCTTGGAGGGGACAGGCGGCGCGCGGACGGTGCGCATGGTTCACGACCACGACTTGTGCTGTCCGCGGCGCCACAAGTACTTTCTGAGGACAGGCCGCGTCTGCAATCACAGGGCGGACTGGCGGTGTTGGTTCGACGGCGCTTTTCTGGCGCGCGACCGCGGTCGCCGGCTGGGCGCGCGCTTCGTGTGCCTGGCGGCGCACCGGCGCGAGATGAAGCGCAACCAGCGGCTGGACGCCCTTATCGTGGGCAGCCGGTTCATGCGCGACGAGCTTGCGCAGAACGGTTTTGACGCAGGCCGCATCCACCTGCTGGCGCCCATGGTCCGCATGGCGGACACGCGGCCGGCGCCTCTGCCGGAGGAGCCGGAGATTCTCTACGTGGGGCAGTTGATCCGCGGCAAGGGCGTGGACCTGCTGCTCCGGGCTGTGGCGCTGCTCAAAGTCGAATGGCGTCTTTCCATCGTGGGCGCGGGCAACGGGGAGGGCAAGCTGAGGGATTTGTGCGCCAGGCTTGGTCTGGAGGGTCGCGTGCGTTTCGCGGGTTGGACGCCGCACGAGGCGTTGGGTGATTTCTACGATTCCGCGCGGGTGGTGGCGGCGCCGTCGCGCTGGCCGGAGCCGTTCGGCATGGTGGGTGTGGAGGCCATGGCGCGGGGAAGGCCTGTGGCGGGGTTCGCCGTGGGGGGGATCCCGGACTGGCTGGAGGACGAAGTGACCGGGCTGTTGGCGCCGGAGCAGGACGTAGCTGGACTGGCGGCGGCGCTGGAGCGGCTGCTGGCCGATGGCGCGCTGGCGCGGCGGCTGGGAGAGGCGGCGCGTCAGCGCTATGAGGAGAGATACGGTTTTGACCGATATTTGTGTAAGCTGGAGTCTATTCTGTCCGGCCAGACGCCGCCAGCGGGCAAAGGAGCGGATTGCGCATGACCAAGAGAGATCCGGGCAACGCTTACGCGGACAGCGTTCTGCGCAGGATTGATCCCATGGTGATGGCCACGCTGGCGCCGGCCCAGCGCTCGGCCTTGCGCGAGGCGATCAGCGGCGCCCAGCCGGAGACCAAGCACAAGGTGGACATCCGCGGCATCATCCCGCTGTTCTTTATCCGGCTCTATTTTGTCTTTCTCATGGGCCGAGACCGCCGCAGCCGCGCGGCCAAGACCGAGTTCGACCGCCGCAAGAAGGGGCAGACCATGTCCAACGCGTACGTGGACAGCGTGATGCGCAGGATTGACCCCATGATCCTGGCCACGCTGACACCGACCCAGAGCGCGGCCCTGCGCGAGGCGATCGGGGGCGCGCAACCCCGCACCCAGCACATGGTGGACTTCCGGGGCGTTCTGCCTCTGATCGTGACCCGGCTCTACTTCGTGTTCCTCGTGGGCCGTGACCGCCGCGGCCGCACCTCGATGGCCGAGTTCGAGCGCCGCCAGAAGAGCAAGGCCGTGATGGCGGCGCTGTTCATCAGTTGGGGGCTCATTTGCTGTCTGCTCATCCTCGCGGGGGTGTTCTATGTCCTCAAGACGTGGGCAGGCGTTGACGTGGTGCAGGATGTGCACATGCAGGATGTGCTGACCAAGTGACGCGGTGAGCGCGCGGGTCCGTCAGACAAGCCGGTCAGCGGATCGCGCCCGTCCGGTTGCGGCAAGGACTAGCGCGGGGTAGAATGGCGTCGTGAGCGGGGGTTGAGGCGGTTTGCAGGCCGGGCAACCATGAGGATCGGGATCACGACGTTTGGCGCCGACGGCGGGAAGTCGGGCATCAGCCGCTATGTAATGAGTCTGATGAGGGAGCTTCCGGCGCTGGCGCCGGACATAGAGTGGGAAGCGGTCGTCTACGAAGACGAGCGCGAGCTGTTCATCGCCGACCCGCTGAGGACCCGGGCGCTCTGCCGCGGGAAGTGGCTGAGACGTCCGGTGGTGAACGTGGCGTGGCATCTGGCGTGTCTGCCGTGGCTGGCGCGGCGGCGGGGATATGACGTTGTGTTCCTGCCCGCGGCCAACCGGCGGGCGCCGGTGTGGGCGGGCGCGCCTTCCGTGGGCACGGTGCACGATTTTTCCAGCCTTCACGTGCCTGGCAAGTACGACCGGGCGCGGCTGTTTTACATCAAGCGCGCGCTGCCGTTTCTGGCGAGGCGGCTGACGCGCGTATTGACGGTCAGTGAGTGCAGCAAGCGGGACATCGTGGAGTTCGCGGGCGTGCCGGAGGACCGCGTGGTGGTGACGCCGCTGGCCGCGGACGAGACGGTGTTCTATCCGCGGAACCGCGAGGAGGCGGCCGAGCGGACACGGCGGCGCTTCGGCGTGGAACCGCCGTACATCCTATACGTCTCGCGGATTGAGCACCCTGGCAAGAACCATGTGCGGCTGATCGCCGCCTTTTCGCGGTTGAAGGAGGCCACAGGTCTGCCGCACCGGCTGCTGCTGGCCGGCAGCGACTGGACCCGGGCGGACGCGGTCCACGCGGCGGCGGCCGAGAGCCGGTGGAGCCGCGAGATCGTGTTCGGCGGATTCGCGCCGCAGGAGTCTTTGCCTGACCTCTACTGCGGGGCGGACTTGTTCGTGTTTCCGTCGCTGTACGAGGGCTTTGGCCTGCCGGCGCTGGAGGCGATGTGCTGCGGGACGCCGGTGGTTTGTTCGAACGCCTCGTCCATGCCGGAGGTGGCGGGCGACGCGGCGTTGATGTTCGACCCGGCCGACGAGGAGGCGATGGCGTCGGCGATGCGGAGAGCGCTGACGGAGCCGGGGACGCGCGAGGACCTGGTTCGGCGCGGTCTGGAGAGGAGGCGGCTGTTTTCATGGACGGAGACAGCGCGCAGGACGTTGGAGGCGCTCCGCGAAGCGGCGGGGAGCCGGTGAACATGAAACCCTGGCTGGTCGGCGTGGCTGGGCCGTCGTGCTCGGGCAAGACGACGCTGGCCCGCGCGCTGGCCGCGGCCGCCGACGGGGCGGTCATCGTTCCCATGGACGCGTATTACCGCGATCTGTCGGGGCTGACCGCGGAAGAGCAGGAGCGCCACAACTACGACGAGCCCGGCGCGCTGGACCTGGCTTTGTTGCGCGACCACCTGCGCGCGCTGGCCGCTGGCCGCGGCGTGGATATCCCCGTTTACGACTTTGCCACCCACACCCGCACGGGCGAGACGGTGCGCGTGGAACCGGCGCGGGTGGTGATCCTGGAGGGCCTGTTCGCGCTGAGCGATCCCATCATTCGGGGCATGCTGAACACGCGTGTCTACGTGGCCGCGCCGGACCAGATGTGTCTGGAGCGCAGGCTGAGCCGGGACACGCGCGAGCGGGGCCGCACGGCGGAAGAGGTGCGGCGCCAATACGCGGCGACCGTTCGGCCGATGTGCGACCTGCACGTGGCGCCGGCGCGCCGCCTGGCGGACCTGGTGGTGGACGGCGGCCAGCCGATCGAGGAGTCGGTGGCGATTGTGATGGGGCATATGGAGGCGGCCCGGCGGCAGGCGGAGCAGAGGGGCGCCGGCCGGCCGGCCAGCCAGACCCGCCGCGTGGCGTTGATGGAGGAGCTGTACCAGCGCTACGGCCGCGCCCGAGGGCCGGCAAGCTGGCCCGGCCGGTTGAGGTTTTTGTGGAAGAAGTACGCGTGGATGCTGGTCGTGGGCGGGGCGAGGGTCATGAAGCGGGCGTTGGATATTGTCGTGGCCGGCGCGTTGCTTGTGGCGCTGTCGCCGCTGTTTCTGGCCGTGGGTCTGATGATCAAGCTGACGGACGGGGGGCCGGCTTTCTTCGTTCAGACGCGGGTGGGCAAGTGGGGGCGTGAGTTCCGCTTCCCCAAGTTCCGCTCCATGGTGATGAACGCTGAGAAGTTGAAGGACGCGCTGCTGGCGCAGAGCGACCTGAAGGACAGCGTGACGTTCAAGATGAAGCGGGACCCCAGGGTTACGTGGATCGGCCGGATTATCCGCAAGTTCAGCATTGATGAGCTGCCGCAGTTGTGGTGTGTGCTGAAGGGCGATATGACGCTGGTGGGGCCGAGGCCGCCTGTGCCGCGCGAGGTGGCGGCCTACACGCTGGCTGACCGGCGGCGTCTGGACGTGACGCCGGGGTTGACGTGTTTCTGGCAGGTGAGCGGCCGGTCCGACATTGCGTTTCCGCAGCAGGTGCAACTGGACGTGCAGTACATCGAGAGCCAGAGCCTGTGGGTGGACTTTGTTGTTCTTCTAAAGACGATACCGGCGGTGCTGCTGGGCAAGGGAGCGTACTGAATGGGCTCCGGAGGAGAGATGGGCTCGTCCGTGCGGTTTCACTGCGAAGGCGGTCTGTTCGCGACGGAGGGCCGCGCGGCTGTCGAGGGGTGTGCTTGGCGGCGGGATTGCCGCGTCCTTGCGGTGCGCGGCTGGGCTCGCAATGGCGCCGTTGGGTGGGTGTTGGTTGTTTCTCCCTCGAACCATCTTCAGGACGGGGGCTTGGCGCACAGGCCGGAGACGGCCGGGATGAGGCTGTGGCATTGACATGACAGGCCACGAAGCCGGGCCAGAAAGCCGGGAAGCGCTGCGCGAGGACTTGTACAGGCGCTTTTCGGAGGGCGGCCTGAGACGGAGCCGCCGCGCGCGCGCGCTGCGGGGGATGCTTTGGTTCATGGCTATTCGCGTGGCGCCGGGCCTGAAGCGGGCGCTGGATTTCGTCGTGGCGTTGGTGTTGCTGGCGGCGTTGAGTCCGCTGATGGTGTTGGTGGCGGGGTGGTTGCTGGCGTCGAAGGGCAAGGCGCTGGAGCGGACGCCGGTGATGGGGAGATGGTGCGTGGTGTTCGACCGGCTGCGGTTCGCCGCGCCGGACAAGGGATGGCTGGCGCGCACGGGTCTGCGGGGGACGCCGGTGTTGTTGAACATTCTGCGGGGGGAGATGTCGTGGGTGGGGCCGCGCGGGCTGGCGCCGGGCGAGATGAGCCCGCGCGACCGCGAGGCGCGCAAGCGTTACAACGTGCGGCCCGGCGTGGTGAGCCTGTGGTGGCTGCGCCAGCGGGCGAACATCGCCTATGAGCGCGAGGCGTCGCTGGACGCGGAGTATGTGGAGAGCCAGAGCCTGAAGGGCGACTTGGGCATTGCGCTGAGAGCGGTTCCGGCCATGCTGGTGGGCCACGGCGTGGCCACGGCGCCCGACGAGGTGGAGGCGCTGGGCGTAAGGATGCATAATGTGACCATGGCGGAGGCGGTGGAGCAGATTTGCGGGTGGGCCGGCGCGGACCAGCCCAGGCAAGTCTGCTTCGTTAACGCCGACTGTCTGAACATTTCGCGACGCGACGAGGACTACAAGGCCGTGCTGAACCGGGCGGATATGACGCTGGCCGACGGCATCGGCGTGAGGCTGGCGGGCAAGATTCTGGGCTGGGACATTCGCCAGAACGTGAACGGCACGGATTTGTTTCCGCGGTTGTGCGACGCGCTGGCCGCGGCGGGCCGGAGCGTCTTTCTGCTGGGCGCGCGGCCTGGTGTGGCCGAAAGGGTGGCGGCGTGGATGGCCAGGCGCGAGCCGGCGGCGCGCGTGGCTGGGACGCGGCACGGCTATTTCAGCGAGGACGAGGAAGCGGCGGTAGCCGAAGAGATTGCGCGCTCGAACGCGGATGTGCTGCTTGTAGCGTTGGGCGCGCCGAGACAGGACAAGTGGATCGCCCGGCGGCTGAAGGATACAGGCGTCAAGGTGGCGATGGGCGTGGGCGGGTTGTTCGACTTCTACTCGGGCCGGGTGGCGAGGGCGCCGGTGTGGATGCGGGAACTCGGGCTGGAGTGGTTCTTCCGTTTCTTGCAGGAGCCTGGCAGGATGTGGAAGCGGTATTTCGTGGGGAACGTGGTGTTCCTATGGCGTGTGGGGTGGGAGCGGCTTCGGAGGCGCCCGGCGGGATGACGAACGCATTATCTGCGGCGGCGGTTGGGCGGCTGTTGGAGAGACAACCGGGCGGCCGGGAGTCTCTTGAGAGAGAGCGGCGGAGAACATGAGAGCGATCATCTTTGCGGCGAGCGAACGGCCGGCCATGGAGCCGCTGAGCCTGCGCTTCCCGAGCGGTCTGCTGCCGCTGGTGGACCGGCCGTTCGTGCAGCACGTGGTCGAGAGTCTCGTCGAGCAGGGCGTGAATGAGTTCGATTTCGTTCTCAGCCATCTGCCGGACAAGATGGAGGATTTGCTGGGCAACGGCGAGAGGTGGGGGGCGCGGTTTACGCATCACTTGGCGCGCGACGCGGACCGGCCTTACAGCCGGTTGCGCGTGCTGCGGTTTTCGGGGCCTGATGAGGTGTTCCTGCTGGGCCAGGGGGACCGGCTGGCGGCGCTGGATGTGCGCGAGGGGACGGCGCCGGCGGCGCCGCGTCTGTTCTGCTGGCGCGACGGCGAGACGTGGAGCTGGTCGGGGTGGGCGCTGTTGCGGGCCAGAGACGTGGACGAACTGAACACGGGCCTTGACGAGAGAGCGTTCGAGGAAGCGTTGCTGGGGCTTGGGTTGCGCAACGGGTGGGTGGTGGAGACGCCGCGGCCCCTGAGCGCCAGGACGTTCGGCGACTTGCTGGACGCGAACCGGCGGCTCATCTCCAAGGATTTTCCCGTGGCGCTGCCCTGGGGGCGGGAAGCGCAGGAAGGCATCTGGATCTCGCGCAACGTGTCGCTGCACCCCACGGCGCGGCTGGAGGCGCCTGTGTTCATCGGCGCCAACAGCCGCGTGGGCGAAGGGGCGGCGCTGGGGCCGGGCGTGGTCGTGGGCGCGGATTGCGTGCTGGACAAGCGATGCGTCGTGCGCGATTCGGTGGTCTTTCCCGGCAGTTACGTGGGCGAGGCGCTGGAGGTGGCAGAGGCGCTGGTGGACAAGAACTGCCTGGTGAGCGTCAGCGCGGGCGTGGCCGTGCCGGTGGTGGACGACTTCATTTTGGGGAATATCGCGGAAGACCCGATCCGGCAGTGGCTGTGGAGGTCGCTGGCGCAGTTGTGGGCGCTCGGGGTGTTTGTGGCCGTAGGGCCGCTGCTGGCTATCGTGGCGCTATGGCTCAAGCTCTTCGGCCGCCGCTGGGCGCTGGCGCGCAAGGAGGCGGTGCGTCTGCCCGCGCCCGAGGACCCGCTGATGTGGAAGACCTTCCGCATGTGGCGGTTTGAGAAGCGCGAAGACGGGGCGCCCGCCAAGGTGGAGGCGAGCGAGGGCATCTCCACGGCCTACCACGGCACGGCGCTGGGCCACTTCGCCAAGCGTTTTCTGCCGGGTCTGATGAATCTGATTTGCAATGATCTGAGCTTGGTGGGGTTGGAGCCGCGCAGCGCGGAGGAGATCGCGGCTTTGCCGCCGGATTGGCGGGCTCTTTACCTGCGCAGCAAGGCCGGCCTGATCTCCGAGGCTTTTGTGGAACACGGGCCCAAGCCATCGGCGGACGCGGTTTACTCGGCGGAGTCGTTCTATTCCGTGAACGCGGGTTTCTGGCACGACCTGAAGCTGCTGATGAAGTACTTTCTGCTGGTGGTGAATCCCTTTCTGCGGCGTCCGGCGCGGATTGACGACTTGGCGTCTGAGGATGAGTGAGAGGAGGACAAGAGGAGGCGGGTATGGCTAAGGCTGCGCAGGGCGTCTCGGCGAAGAAGGTCTTCGACACCATGTTGCGGCGGGCGCGCTATGATCTGGGCAAGCGGCCCGAGGTGTTGCGGCCGCGGGATGTGTTCATGGCGTTGGGGCTGACCGCGCGCGATCTGATGGTGGACCGGATGTTCGAGACGCAGGCGCGGACCGAGAAGGCGGACGCCAAGCAGGTCTACTACCTGTCCATGGAATTTTTGATGGGGCGGATGCTGGAGAACAATCTGTTGTGCCTGGGGATTCTGGATCAGTGCCGCGAGGCGGTGAAGCGGTTGAAGATGGATTGGCAGGAGGTGGTGAAGACGGAGGACGACGCGGCGCTGGGCAACGGCGGGCTGGGACGTCTTGCGGCGTGTTTTCTGGACTCGATGGCGGCGATGGGTCTGCCGGGGCATGGCTATGGGCTGAACTACGAGTTCGGCCTGTTCCGGCAGGAGATCGAGGACGGGCAGCAGAAGGAGCGGCCGGACAACTGGCTGGCCCACGGCACGCCGTGGCAGATTATGATGCACGGGGAGAGCTGTCTGGCGCCGGTCTATGGACGGGTGGAGCACGGGGTGGACCGGCGCGGGCGCTACAACCCGATGTGGGTGGATTGGAAGCTGCTGGTGGGGCGGCCGTGCGACATGTTGATCCCTGGCTACGGGAGCCAGGCGGTGAACCGCCTGCGGCTCTTTGCGGCGCAGGCGTCGCAGGACTTCGATATGCAGATCTTCAACACCGGCGACTACTACAAAGCGATGGATGAGAAGGTCTGGTCGGAGACGGTGTCCAAGGTGCTCTATCCGGTGGATGTGTTCGAGGCGGGGCGGGAGCTGCGGCTGCTGCAGGAGTACTTCCTGGTGGCGTGCTCGATGCGCGACATTATGCGGCGTTATGAGGCGGCCCACGAGGGGTATGCGCAGTTCGCGGACAAGGTGGCGATTCAGCTCAACGATACGCATCCTTCGCTGGCCATCGCGGAGCTGATGCGTTTGCTGGTGGATGAGCGCGACATGCCCTGGGAGGAGGCGTGGGGGATTTCACAGGCGGTGTTCGGCTACACGAACCACACGCTGATGCAGGAGGCGCTGGAGAAGTGGCCGGCGCCGCTGATGGAGCGCGTGGCGCCGAGGCACTTGCAGATCATCTACGAGATCAACCGCCGCTTTCTGGACGAGGTGGGCCGGCGCTGGCCGGGAGACGTGGACCGGCTGAGGCGGATGTCGCTGATCGAGGAGGGGGCGGTGAAGTCGGTGCGCATGGCGCATCTGGCCATGGTGGGCAGCCATTCGGTCAACGGCGTGGCTGAGCTGCACTCGCGGCTGCTGCGCGAGAACCTGGCGCGTGACTTCGCGGAGATGTGGCCGGAGCGGTTCAACAACAAGACGAACGGCGTGACGCCGCGGCGGTGGATGCTGCTGGCCAATCCGGGGCTTTCGGCGCTGATTACGGAGGCGATTGGCGATGGCTGGGCCGGGGACCTGGAGAAGCTGCGGGGGCTGGAGTCGGTGGCCGACGACACGGGTTTCCAGGACCGCTTTTTGGAGGTGAAGCTGCAGAACAAGAGGCGGGTGGGGGAATTCGTGGCCGAATATACGGGCACACCTCTGGACGAGGCGTCGCTCTATGACGTGCAGGTGAAGCGGATGCACCAGTACAAGCGGCAGTTGCTGCACGCGATGTTCGTGATGCACGAATACTTGCGCCTGGTGGAGGACGGCGAGGCGCCGCTGGCGCCGCGGACGCACCTTTTCGGCGGCAAGGCCGCGCCCGGTTACTGGGCGGCGAAGCTGATCATCAAGCTCATCCACTGCATCGGCGATGTGGTGAATTACGACCGGCGGACGCAGGGGCTGCTGCGCGTGCTCTTTGCGCCCAACTACGGCGTTTCGGTGGCGGAGAGGCTTATCCCGGCGGCGGACCTGAGCGAGCAGATTTCGACGGCGGGGATGGAGGCGTCGGGCACGGGGAACATGAAGTTCGGGCTGAACGGCGCGCTGACCATGGGCACGCTGGATGGGGCGAACATTGAGATCCGCGAGTGCGTGGGCGAGGAGAATATCTTCATTTTCGGTTTAACGGCGGAAGAGGTGGAGAAGACGCGGCGGGAGGGGTCGTACCGGCCGATGGAGATGCTGGAGCGGCATGGGTGGCTGCGGCGGGTGGTGGAGGCGCTCAAGGTGGGCCGTTTCGACGGCGCGAACCCGGGGCAGTTCGCCTGGCTGCACGAGGAGCTGACGCAGCATGATTACTACTACCACTTGGCGGATATGCCGTCGTACGTGGAGGCGCAGGAGCGCGCGTCCAGGGCGTTCCTGGACCGGCGGCGCTGGGCGCGCAGCGCCATCCTGAACGTGGCGCGGCTGGGCAAGTTTTCGAGCGACCGGACGATCGCGGAGTATGCGCGGGATATCTGGGGGGTGAAGAGGGTGTGAGGGGGCGGGTGTGACAAGTCGGACAAGTCGGGCTGATTGGCGGGCGGGGAGCGCTTAGCGGCCCAGAGCTTTCTGGATGCGCTGCTGCCAGTTCTGGATTTCGCCCTGTTTGTATGCGCCGGGCTTCCAGTGGAAGCTGTAGCCGTCGGTGTTGTGGCGGGGGATGATGTGGAAGTGGACGTGGGGCACGCTCTGGCCTGAGCAGGCGCCGTTAGTCTGGTGGATGTTGAATCCGTCGGCGCCGGTGGCGGCCACGACGGCGCGGGCGAGGCGGGGGAGGACGGAGAGCAGGGAACCGGCTTCTTCCTCGGGCATGTCGGTGAGGCGCTCGTAGTGGGTCTTGGGGATGAGCAGGACGTGGCCGGGCTGGATGGGGCCGATGTCGAGGAAGGCGAGGCGGGTGGAGTCTTCGAAGATGCGGGCCGAGGGGATTTGTCCGGCGAGGATTTTGCAGAAGACGCAGTCGGGGTTCATGGGGGCTCTCCTTGTGTGTGGGCTCTGCACGAATATAGCGGGGCGTGGACGCGGGGGCAAGGGGGACAGGCCGGACGGGCCAAGCAAGTCGGACAGGCCGGACACGCCGGACGAATCTGGGGATCGGGAGGGCGGCTTGCCGGGCGGTGAGCATGGGGGTATGCTGTTGGCGGAGCGCTCTGTGGGCTTGGGTCGGCGTGGTGGAAAGGGCTGCGGATGAGATACGGGAAGATCGAGGGGCTGGCCAAACCGGTGTCGCGGCTGGTCCAGGGGACGATGATGCTGTCCATGGCCAAGAAGGAGGATGGGTTCGCGTTGCTGGACGCGGTCATGGAGCAGGGTTGCAACACGTTTGACTTGGCGTGGCTGTATAACGGGGGCGACGCGGAGCGGGTGATGGGGGAGTGGATGCAGGCGCGGGGCAACCGCGAGCAGGTGGTGATTGTGACCAAGGGGGCGTGCCCGAATAAGGACCGGCATCGCTTTACGCCGTTCGATGTCGCGGCGGACATGCACGATTCGCTGGCGCGGCTCAAGACAGATTACATTGACGTCTACATGCTGCACCGCGACAACCCGGCCTTGCCCGTGGGGCCAATGGTGGAGTGTCTGAACCAGCATCGTCGCGAGGGCCGCATCCTGGTGATGGGCGGGTCGAACTGGACGCATGAGCGCATCGCCGAAGCCAACGATTACGCGCGCAAGGTGTGCTTTGCTCAAGGATTCAAGGTGCACGGCTTTCAGGTGAGCAGTCCCCATCTGAGCCTGGCCGAGCAGGTGGTTGAGCCGTGGCCTGGCACGGTGAGCATCAGCGGGGCGCGGGGCGAGGCGGCGCGGCGGTGGTACGCGGAACAGAAGATGCCGCTGTTCGTGTGGTCGAGCCTGGCGCGGGGTTTCTTCTCGGGGCGGGTGACGCGGGCGGGATTTGAGTCGAAGACGGTGGAGCTGGAGCGTTCGACCGTGGCGGCGTACTGCCACCCCGTGAACTTCGACCGGCTGGAGCGCGCGGAGAAGATGGCGGCGGAGAAGGGCGTCACCGTGCCGCAGATCGCCATGGCCTGGGTGATGAGCCAGCCGTTGGATGTCTACGCGCTGGTGGGGTGCATGAGCGGCGACGAGATGAAGGCGAATGTGGCGGCGGCGGAGATCGAGCTGACGCCGGCGGAGATGGCATGGCTGGAGAGTGGGGGCTGAGAGCGCGTGGCGTGGCGGGTCTTTAAAGGATTCGAGGGACGGAAAGGGGCGGAAGAAACGGCTGGCCGGCGGTGTGAAGCGCGGTTTCGCGGTTTTGGCGTGTTGGGGCGGTTTTTGATAAGATACAGAGCTTTGTGCAGGCAACCATCGCGCGCCTTGCGGGCGCGTGGATTGAAAACCAGGTCAGGATAGTCCATGAACGCGACGCACGCTGTAAGAATTGCTCAGGAGTTGGGGCTGAAGGTTGCGCAGGTCGAGGCGACGGCGACGCTGCTGATGGGCGAGGCGACGGTGCCCTTTATCGCTCGTTACCGCAAAGAGGTGACGGGCGGGATGGACGAAGTGGCTATCGCGGCTGTGCGCGACCGCATGTTGCAGCTGGCGGAGCTGGACAAGCGGCGCGAGGCGGTGGTGAAGTCGATCGAGGAACAGGGCAAGATGACGGACGAGCTGCGCGCGCAGATTGCGGCGGCGGAGACGATGTCCGTGCTGGAAGACTTGTACCTGCCCTATCGCCCCAAGCGCCGGACGCGGGCCATCGTGGCCAAGGAGAAGGGGCTGGAGCCGCTGGCTATGGCGCTGTGGGAGCAGAAGCCGGAGGTGAATCCGGAGGAATTGGCCGCCGCGTACGTCAACGCGGAAAAGGGCGTGGCCGACGCGGCCGCGGCTTTGGCCGGGGCGCGCGACATCTTGGCGGAGATGATGAACGAGGACGCGGCGGCGCGCGCCAAGATGCGCGATCTTTTCATGGCCAAGGCGCAGTTCCGGTGCAAGGTGGCGGCGGGCAAGGAGGCGGCCGGCGCCAAGTTCAAGGACTACTTCGATTGGCAGGAGCCGGCGTGCAAGGCGCCTTCGCACCGGGTGCTGGCTATGCGGCGCGGCGAGAAGGAGGGGATTCTTGCGCTGCGCGTGCTGCCTGAGGAAGCGGAGGGGATTGCGTTGCTGGAGCAGCTCTTCGTTAAGGGCGATAACGCCAGCGCGGCGCAGGTGAAGGAGGCGGCGGCGGACTGCTACAAGCGGCTGATGTCGCTCTCGATGGAGACGGAGGTCCGCTTGGAGGCGAAGAAGCGCGCGGACGCGGAGGCGATTCGGGTCTTTGCGCAGAACCTGCGGCAGTTGCTGCTGGCGCCGCCGCTGGGCCAGAAGAACGTGATGGGTATTGACCCTGGCCAGCGCACGGGGTGCAAGGTGGTGTGCCTGGACCGGCAGGGCAAGCTGCTGGCCAACGCCACGATCTATCCGCACCCGCCGCAGAGCCGGGCGGACGAGGCCGCGGCCGAGGTGCTGGCCCTGGTGAAGGAACACCAGATCGAGGCGATCGCCATCGGCAACGGCACGGCCGGCCGGGAGACCGAGACGTTCGTGCGCAAGCTGCCGCTGCCCGAGGGGGTGATTGTGGTGATGGTGAACGAGGCGGGCGCGTCGGTCTACTCGGCTTCGGCCGTGGCGCGCGAGGAGTTCCCGGATCAGGACGTGACGGTGCGCGGGGCGGTGAGCATCGGCCGGCGTTTGATGGACCCGCTGGCGGAGCTGGTGAAGATCGACCCCAAGTCTATCGGCGTTGGGCAGTATCAGCATGACGTGGACCAGGGCGAGTTGAAGCGTTCGCTGGACGACGTGGTGACGAGCTGCGTGAACGCCGTGGGCGTGGAGGTCAACACGGCGAGCAAGGAACTGCTGACCTACGTGGCGGGCCTGGGGCCCAGCCTGGCCAAGGCCATCTTGCAGTATCGCAACGAGCATGGACCATTCCGCAGCCGCGAGGAGTTGAAGCAGGTGCCGCGGCTCGGCCCCAAGGCGTTTGAGCAGTGCGCGGGCTTTTTGCGGATTCGCGACGGCGAGAACCCCCTGGACGCGAGCGCGGTTCACCCGGAGACCTATCCGATCGTGCAGGCCATGGCGCGCGACGTGGGTTGCTCGCCGGCGGACCTGATGAAGAGCGGGGAGTTGCGCCACCAGGTGCAGATGAACCTGGCGAAGTACGTCACCGAGGCGGTGGGTATGCCGACGTTGACGGATATTATGCAGGAATTGGCCAAGCCGGGCCGCGACCCGCGCAAGCAGTTCGAGGTGTTCAAGTTCGCGGACGGCGTGGAGAAGATTGACGACCTTTCGCCCGGCATGAAGCTGCCTGGCGTGGTGACGAACATCACGAACTTTGGCGTGTTCGTGGACATCGGCGTGCACCAGGACGGCTTGGCGCACGTGAGCGCGCTTTCGAGCCGGTACGTGAAGAACCCGGCGGACGTGGTGAAGTTGCATGAGCCGGTGACCGTGTGGGTCCTCGCGGTGGACAAAGAGCGGAAGCGGATTTCGCTGAGCTTGACCGATCCGGCCGCGGCCAAAGAGGCCAAGCCGAAAGAGTCGCGGCCCAGGATGGAGCCTGGCGCCCGGCCCCAGCGCACGCGGGCCGGCCGGCCGGCTGGCGCCGCGCCGGCAGGGCCGGCTTCGAGCGAGGAGCACGCCAAGGAGGCTGAGGCGGCGGCGGCTTCGGCCGCGCGTCCGGCCAGGCCATCCGTGCCGGAGATCGGCAAGGAAGAGCGTCGCGCGCCCAAGCGTGGACCGGAGCGCCGGGTTGTGCAGGCGAACCGGCTGGGCAAGAAGGTGGCTGTGGAAGCGCCGGCTGAAGGCGGCCGTGAGGGTCGCGGCCGGCGCGGCGGGCCGGGCGGCGGTGGTCGCGGCGGGATGGGTGGCGGGATGGGCGGGGGCATGGGCCGGCGCGAAGGGCCCGGCGGACGGGGTGAGCGGACGGAGCGCGTGGAACTGCCGCAGGAGAAGCGCGACAAGGCGTTCAATAATCCCTTTGCGGACCTGATGAAGAAGGAAGGGTGAGGCGGGCGATATTCTGGCGCCATAGCGCCGGGATGACGATTCGTGATGACCAGGGAACGGCGGCGACGCAAAGCCGCCGTTACTTTTGTTTCGGGCCAGAGGATGGGGCGATGGGAAAAGATTTCTCGTAAACCGCGGGGCGAAACCACCCGATGATTGCCTTGATACGCCGCGTCCCAGGGATTGGGCAGGTGTTGTTCCATTCACGGGTGGAGATGGGCCATGAGCGTCGCCATGGAGGGCGTGCGCTTGTGCGAGAGCACGGGCGCCGAAGTCTGCTTGCCGTTCTCCAGGCAGGGTTTTGCCGATCTTCCGCTTCCAGAGGATGCCCGGCTGGGGCGCATCTTGCTGGACATCGGGTGGGTCTCCGAGGCGGACTTGCAACGCGCGTTGGGGGCGCAGGCTCCTGAGCGCAAGTTGGGCGACGTGCTGGTGGACATGGGGCTTCTGACGAAGCAGCAGGTGGCGGCTGCGCTTAGCGCGCAGAAGAGCCTCGGGGCGAGGCTGGGCGAGATTCTGGTGCGCAAAGGCTTGTTGAGCCGCGTCCAACTGGCTCGGGCGCTGAAGGTCCAGGCCGAGATGCGCAGGCGCCTGGGTGAAATCCTCGTGGCGATGGGCGCGATCACGCGGCGTCAGCTTGACTACGCGTTGCGTATACAAAAGACGTTGCGATTGTTGTTTGCGTCGGTGGCGCTGGCTTCGGTGGTGGGGTGCGCGTCCGTGTCGGCGCCAGCGGACATGCAGGGCCATGTTGTGCCTTCCACGCCCTTTGACATGAAGTACCGCCACGTGGAGAAGTTGTTGAAGCGGGCGCAGGCGTTTCGTTACATCCCTGACGCGCGAGGCCAGGACCATTGGCAGATGCCGGACGAGACCGAGACGCGAGGCGGTGGCGATTGCGAGGACATGGCCATTTGGCTCTACACCAAGCTGCTGGCCTCCGGCGTGGATGAGGCGCGACTGTGCATTGGCCGCAAGCACGCATCAGACCATGAGATGCACTGCTGGGTCATGTGGCCTGCAGGCGGCGCCTACTACGTTCTCGATCCTACGACGCGCCGTGGCGTGATGAGGACCGAGGACCTGCCGAGCGAGTCATATCGCCCGGTTTATTCCTACAACAAGAACCAGAAGTTCGCTCATGCGGCCACGGCGGCAAGCCTTAGTATGAACGTGGCGTTGGGCGGCTGAATCGTCTCACGACATGTCCGAAGCCAGCGGCCCTGCGGGCCGGTCTGCTGGTTTCGGGCTTTTTGTTAGGCGCAATCGCCGAGGTATCCATGCGGTAGATTCGGCCACTTGGCGCCTACGTAATTCAACCGTTATTGGGGCTCGGACCGCAGTCGAGCACGCGCGTCCTACCCGAATTGTGGCCAATGCCTGGGGCAAACGCTGGTCTTGCGTGGAATCAAACACGCGCAACGCGCCACCACGCCTGCGCCTTCTCCATTTTTCCGGGCTGGAGACCTAGGCCATGCTTCTCCCGCAGGACCATCGCCACACTCTCTGAAGGTTTGCCGGGCGATGCAGTTGTTTGAGAGGTTGACAGGATGCTAAAAACGTGGTATCAATCAAACGGAGTGGAGGGGAGAGCTCAAGTGATCGTGAAAGCGAGGGCTTGAGGCCAGAAGGGGAGCTTATGTCTTTTTCGCAGGGACGGTTCTACACTACGGGAGAAGCCGCCGCCATTATTGGCATTTCTCCCTCAAGCATGATCCGCATGTTCGACCGCGGGGAGTTGGCAGGCAAGCGGCACCCGTTGACCGGCAAGCGGCTCGTGTCGCGCGAGAGCTTGGCGCGCTTCCTTGAGTCGCACGGCCTGCCCTTGACCGCGCTGCGGAACGAACAGCGGCGCGTCCTCATTGTCGATGGCGCGCAGGCCGACGCCGAAGCCCTGGCCGAGGCCCTGTCCGCGGATGGCCGCGTCGAAGTCAAGGTCTCGGGCGAAGGGTGCGCGGTGTGCGGGCTTGTGATGGAGAGCCCGCCCCATTTCCTGCTCGTCAACATTGACCTGCCCGACATGAGCGGCCGCAACGTGATCCGGTCGGTCAGGAATCTGCCGCTGCCCGAGCCTGTGGAGATTGGGCTGTGCGCTCCTCCGGGCAAGGTTGTGGACGCGGCCGAGCTCGAGGAGATGGGCGCGAAGCGTTTCTTCCCCAAGCCGTGGAAGCTGGACGAGGTGGCGGCGCAGATTCGGGTGATGGCCGGGCTGCACTCCACCGAACGCCACAGCCGCAGCGCCAGCCACGAGCATCGCCGCAGCCCGCGTTTTGCCACCAACTGGCCCGCCAAGCTCGAACTCTACCTCAAGAACCAGCCCAGGGCGATCGACGTGGGCCAAGCCCTGGTCAAGGACATCAGCGAAGGCGGCGCCTACCTGGATGGCATCCAGTTGAAGAACGGCGCCTTTCCGGCCAGCCCGTTCCTTCTCTCGGTCAAGATCATCGGCGGCAAGGCCGAGGGCTTCCAGGCCCAATGCCATCCGGTGCGCATTGACACTCGCGACGCCTTGGGGCTGGGCGTGCGGTTCGACAAGCTTGCGCCCGACGACCTCAATCGCATCCGCAGTTCGGCGCCCGCGTGACGCGCGCGTTGCGCAGGCCGCCCAACGGCGGTCGCTGGGCATCATGGGAAGAATGGGAAAAATGGGAGCGAGGGGCGGGCGTCAGAGGATGAGGCGGGCCGCCGGCGCTCCTTTCGGGTCTGAGCCGTGCCCAAGCCCCCCCTCAAGATGAACCTCATTGATATTTCCACCGCGATGGAATCGCCAGCGGCGCACTACCTCGGCGACCCCCCGTTTGAGCGCGAGGTTCTGCTGCGGCCGGGCCAAGGCGCGGCGTTCGAGCTGGCGCGGGTGTCCATGAGCGCGCACTGCGGCGCCCATCTCGACGCGCCCGCGCACTTCATCCCAGGCGGCCGGCGGCTCGGCGATTACGGCGTGGGCGCCTTTGTCCTGCCCGCGCTGGTCGTGGACATCCGCGACCCCGCCAGCGTGGAGCAGCGCGAACTGGACGGCGTGGACCTGGCCAGGGGAGAGGCCATCCTGTTCCGCACAGAGAACAGCCGCGCCAAGCAAGAGGGGCGGGCGCCGCCACCAAGGCCGGTCCACCTTTCGCTGGCCGCGGCCGAGTGGATCGTGGAGCGCGGGGCCGCGCTGGCGGGTCTTGATGCGTTGAGCGTGGACGCGGAGGGCGACGAGACCTATCCGGTCCACCGCTGCCTTCTTGGCGCTGGGACGCTGATCCTGGAGGGGCTGGACCTGGCCCACGCGCCCGCCGGACACCGCACATTGATCTGTCTGCCCCTCAACATCGCGGATGGCGAGGCCAGCCCTGTCAGAGCCATCTTGGCGCCGCCAAGCTGGACCCAGGACCGCTGAGTACCCACTCTGCTCGCCGACAGCCTCCGCCACCTCCCTCTTTCGCCCTCCCCCTGATGTCCCGGCCGTCCTTTGCCGCCAGATTTCCCTTGCTTTTTCCCTGAAAAATGATACACTGAGACAATATGAGAGACTATGAGACAGTGGACGCCAAGGCGAAACCCGTTCCAGGGATGCGCCGAACCGGTTCTCCCGCGCACGGCCAAGGCGTTGTGTCCAGGATTCGTGATCTGCTCTCGCGCGATATCCGATCGGGCAAGCTGTCGCCTGGCGCGCGGCTGCCCACGGTGCGCGACATTGCCCGGGACCATGATGTCAGCGTGGCCACGGCTGGCCGCGCCATTCAGCGCCTTGAACAGGAGGGCCTCGTCGAGACACGCGCCGGCAGCGGCGCCTTCGTGTCCTCGCGCGCCAGCGCCCAGACACGGCTCAGCGTCTTCCTCTGCCTGC
>CAYYEE010000007.1:0-26925 GCA_964470775.1 uncultured Planctomycetota bacterium
GAGAAGTTCAACGAGGGGGCGCGCAAAGCGGCGGAGGCGACGAAGTCCGACTACCTGGATGTGTATGGTCCGACGCGGGACTGCGCGGCCAAGGCGAGCCTGTTCTCGCCTTCGGACGGGGTGCACCTGACGCAGGCGGGGAACCGGTTTCTGGCGTTGGAGGTGTTGAAGTATTTGGGAAAGTGAGTGGACGGGCGGGCAACGGAAGGGACCGAAGGACGGCGAGCGGCAAGGCGCTGAGGAGGAGAAGGCATGGTGACGGCGTTTGTGATGATTCAGACGCGGCGCGACTCGATCAACGAGACGGCGGAGGCGCTGACGAAGCTGGACGGGGTCGCGGAGGTGTATAGCGTGGCGGGCGAGTGGGACTTGGTGGCGGTGATCCGCGTGGCGACGAACGAGCAGATGGCGGAGGTGGTGACGAACCAGATGTTGAAGATGGAGGGGATTACGCGGACGAGCACGGCGATCGCGTTTCGGACGTACAGCCGGTTCGACCTGGACCGGATGTTCAGCATCGGGTTCGAGAAGGGGTAAGGGGCGGGGCGGAGCCGGACGGGGGGGGCTGGTGTTGTGTCGGGAGGACGAAGTGGGCGGAGCAGATGACAGGTCGGGGGTTGGGGCGCGGGGATTCCCTGTTGCGCGGGATGGATGGCCAGGACGGGCTTGATAGGCGGGGCGGCGGGAGGGGCTCGGGGCCGGCCAGGTTCGGGGACGGCTCGGGCGGATCATACCCTATACGGGTATAATGTATGCCCCCCCCTGCCCTACCGGCCGAGGCGCAGGCGCAGCGCGTTGGCGCCGGGGAGGCCGGCGTCGAGGATTTTGCTTACGGCGGCGTCCACGTTGTAGGGGGTGCGGCGGAGTTCGAAGCGGCGGGTGTGGGTGTCGTAGAGGCCGTAGGCGGCGTGGGGGTTCTGGTCGCGGGGCTGGCCGACGGAGCCGACGTTGATGAGGGCGCGCTGGCCGGGTTCGATCTCGAAGCTGGTGTCGAAGACGGGCTCGATGCGGTTGGTTTCGAGGAAGATGATGGGCGAGTGGGAATGGCCCAGGAAGCAGAGGGGCGTGGTGAGGTGCTGGAGGCAGAGCTCGGCGTCGTAGGGGTTGAGGACGTAGTTGAACATCTCGGGCGCGTGGAGCGTGGAGTGGACGAGGGTGAGGTCGTTGACGATGGCGGTCATCTCGAGTCCGGCGAGGTAGTCCTTGTGGGCGTCGCTGAGCGCGGAGCGGGTCCATAGGACGGCGTCGCGGGCGTCGTTGTTGAAGTACTCGATGGAGGTTTTGTCCACGGCGGCGAAATCGTGGTTGCCGGCGACGGCGAGGCCGCGGAGTTCGCGGACGGCTTCGACGCAGCGGTCAGGCTCGGCGCCGTAGCCGACGATGTCGCCGAGGCAAAGGTAGGCGTCGGCGCCCACGGATCGGGCATCGTCGAGCACGGCTTCGAGGGCGTCGTAGTTGCCGTGCACGTCAGCCAAAATCGCGTAACGCAAACGGCGCCCTCCTTTCCTTTCAGGCCGTGGCCGCATGGCGCGCCAATTTCCGCGACTGATCGCAGGCAACCGGCAACACTTGGTTGCATCAAGCCCGCAGGTTGTGTCAGAAGCTCTTGCTTGCGGAAATGCCTTGCATTTCCGAAACACCACACTAGAGCGCGATGGAGAAGCGGCTGAACTCGCCTGTGGCGGGCAAGAAGGTCTTCTCCACGCGGGTGACGTAGCCACCCATCTCGCTCTCGATCTCCGCGATCAGCGCGTCCAAGTCTTTGCGTTCGCCTTCGGCGGTGAGCAGCACTCGGCCGTCTGGCAGGTTCTTGACCCAGCCTGTGACAGGATAGCCGCGAGCCAGGCTGACGGCTGTGTAGCGAAAGCCCACGCCCTGCACGTGGCCGCAGAAATGCGCCTCTACCCGTTCGATCTGGCGCACGACGGACACTCCTTGCCGGAACCAGACAACGGCAATACTACAAGAGGTTAGCACGTAAGCGGGAGGTTTTCAACAGAAGATTGGGGAGAAGGCAGAAAAATGGGGTGAGGTTGCAGGGTGATTTGACGTAACATACTGTTATATATCATTTTATGATGCAATTCAGCTTGCGGGGTGGCAGGTTGGACCTCAATGATGGACGAGTTGGACGGAAAGGTCGTGGCGGGATTCTGGATCTGCCCTTGCTTAGAACGGCGAGATTCGCTATATTCCGTGGCCGAAGGGGCGACATGGGAATGGGTTCACATGAAGAGAAGAATCGCTGTAGCCAGCCAGAAGGGCGGTGTGGGCAAGACAACGACCGCGGTGAATCTGGCGGCGGGGCTGGGGCTGGCTGGGCAGCGTTGTCTTCTTGTTGACTTAGACCCGCAGGCGAACGCTACGAGCGGTTTGGGCGTGGAAAAGCCGGTGAAGGTGGGCGTGGCGGACGTGCTGTACCGTCCGGAGCTGGCGGTGGAGTCGCTGTGCCGGGAGGTGGCGCCTGGGGTAGACATGATCCCTTCGGGCGGGCCCATGCGGGCGGCTGAGGCGAGGCTGTCGCAGACCTATGCGGGGGTTGGGCCACTGGCTTCCGGGTTGGGGCGCGTGGAGAATGATTACGACTTTGTGGTGATTGACTGCCCCCCTTCTCTGGGCGCGCTGACGACTATGGCGCTGTTAACGTGCCACACAGTGGTGATCCCTATGTTGTGCGAGTTCTATGCGATGGAAGGGTTGGCGCAGGTGGTGGGGACGATCGGGGCTTTAAGGAAAAGCCGCAACCCCAGGCTGCGCATCGAGGGGATTCTGTTCACCATGTTCGACACGTCGGCCGAAGTCGGGTATGAGGTGATTGCGGACGTGAGGAGTCACTTCGAAGACCAGGTCTTTGATGCGATCATTCCGCGGGATCCTGCGGTTTGCGAAGCGCCGAGCCACGGGTTGTCCATTTTCGACTATGATCTGCGGTCGCGCGGAGCTAGGGCGTATCTTGAGCTGACAAGGGAGGTTGTAGCACGCCATGATGAAGAACAAAAGGCTGGGACGGGGGCTTGAATCGCTGCTGTCGCAGGGTCCTGTGGACGAGGGGCTTGGGGCGATGCCTCTGGGGGGCGCGGAGGAGATCGCGATTGACCAGATCCGGCCCAACCGGTTTCAGCCACGCAAGACGTTTGCGCCCGAGCAACTGGCTGAGCTGGCTGCGTCCATCCGCGAGCATGGCCTGCTGCAGCCGGTCGTGGTGCGGCCGACAGAGGACGGCTTCTATGAAATGATTGCTGGCGAGCGGCGGTGGCGAGCGAGCCGCGAGGCTGGCCTGACCGCGATTCCGGCCATCGTCAGAGAGATTACCGACGACGACGCGCTGACGCTGGCTCTGGTTGAAAACTTGCAGCGCGAGGACCTGAACCCTGTCGAAAAAGGTCTTGCGTTCAAGGAAATGAGCGAAAAGTTTGGGCTGACGCAGGAGGAGATTGCGCGACGGACCGGAAAAGACCGCTCAACGGTCGCCAATTTCATCAGGTTGCTTGACCTGCCTGACACTGTGCTTGATCTTGTTTCACGTGGAACAATCAGCATGGGCCACGCCCGGACGCTGCTCGGATTGAACGACGAGAAGAAGATACTTGATCTGTGCGAGCGAATTGTGCGCGAGGGGCTGTCGGTGCGCGATGTAGAGAACAGCGTCACGGCCTCGCGAGCGGTTCGCCCCCCCCTGCGCGGGCGTGCGAAGATGGCAAAGAGCGCGCATATTCGTGACCTTGAGGATCGTCTGCGTGAGCGCTTTGGCCTTAAGGTGACGCTGGACACGCTCGGCGCGCGGGGGAAGATGGTTGTTTACTTCACGAGCGAAGATGAGTTCCAGCGGCTTCTGGATTCAGTGGGCCTCGGTGACGCGCAGTAGCGGGGTGTGTTCCACGTGGAACATGCCCGGCGGGGCGTGGCAAGACGATGGTCAACTTCCGCAGAAGCGCATCGGTCGGCCAATAGTGGACGCTGCAAGGGGCCGAAACCGTCGCCGTGAACAATCGCAGACGCCTCCAAGCGCCTTTATTATGGCGTATGCGCTGCTTTGCGCCAGAATCATGTCCGTTTTCAAGTATTGACGGCCCAAGTCGTGCTTGTCGGGGAGGTCCCATCATGGACTATGCCTTAACCTTTGCCTGGTTCCTGCTCGTCCTTGTGGTCGCGTTCTGCGCCGATCGCTTCTGGGGCGCTCTTCTGGGCCGCATCTACTGGGTATTCATCGCCCCAGCGGTGGCTGTGCACGAGCTGAGCCATGCCGTGGCGTGCTTGCTGACCTTCGCCAAGGTTCGCAAAGTGCGGTTGTTCGGCGCTGGCGGGGGCAGCGTTGAGCACGCCCCCTCCAAGATACCTGTTGTCGGCCAGACTATCATCTCGCTCGCGCCGATCGCGGGTTGCTCTGCGGTCCTTGCTTTGATTGGATGGCTCCTCAAGTGGCCTGTGGCGTATGGTGTCAAGCGCGTGCCCATGAAGGTCGGGACCTCGGATTGGAGCATCAAGCTCTTCCTCAACGATGTCTATGACGCAGTGACAGGCCTGGGCAGGGCGCTTTGGCGAGCCAACTACTCAGAATGGCGCACGTGGCTGTTCATCTATGCTGTCGTGGCGCTCGGCATCGCCATGCGACCTAGCCGCGAGGATATGCGGCACGCAGTCGCTGGGCTTGTCGGGTTTGGGTTGGCCGCTTTTGGGGTTGACTGGCTCCTGAATCGGTGGGGGTATGGAAAACCGGTGCTCTCTGTGGCGCAATACCCGCTGAACTACTTGGTGACGTTCATGTGTCTGGTCGCCCTGCTCACGCTTGCGGCCTGGGCGCTGCGAGCCCTGCTGCGCTGGGCCATCGGCAAACACGCCACGCCGACAAAGTCGGCTGCGCCTGCTTCCAAATCCACCAAGTGACAGAGCACGGTTGACGCTGAGGCGTGGCCAAGGGCCCCCTCGCGCTGGTGGCCTGGTACTCTGGCGAGATGGAGTTGCCATCTACGCTGGACTGCTCCCTTTCCCCTTTTTCCTTTCGGCGTTGCGCTCCAGGGGAATCTTGTTGAATTCGGCGCAACAGGACCCACGCCGGACTCTGGTCCGGCTATCCCTCGACGCAAGGTCAGGTTGCGGAGGCTTTGGGATCGCTATTGCCTTTGCGTGTCATAAAATACTGAAAACAAAGGAGATAATTTGTTTCTGCGCGTTTGCGGGGACGCGTGGGGCGCGCACGGAGGTTCCCGTCGCAAAGGACCGATTCTGACCCCAACGCGTGGTACCCACACGTCGGCGCGTGAGACCGTCGTTCGCTGTACCTCCCCCGTTCTTTCTTAATCAAGACAGGGAACCACAGCTTGTTGAGCAGGGCTGGTGTGGACATGGCTCTTCTCTTTTCTGGAAGCGGAAGGCCGGAGGCCGGGTGCGGGGCGACTTGATGGTTGGCGACGGACCGAACAGACGTCGTTGCCAGAAACCCCGCAACGCAAATAGCTTTTTCCGCCATCTCCTTGACAGGCGTCAGCCCTTTGTTATAATTCAAGTGTATCGGTGCACCGATTCAGCGCGTCTGATCTATGGCGCGCAGAGCCCTTGAGGGTGCGTGGTGCTCAAACACCAAGACATCTCAAACCGGATTCGGCAAGAGATCACCTCGGGCAGGCTTCGGCAGGGGGACGTGATTCCCTCCTACCGCGCGCTGATGAAGGAGCACGACGTTGCTTTCACCACGGTGCGCCAAGCCATTGCGCACTTGCAGTCCGAGGGGCTGGTGTCGCCGGTGGCGGGGCGGGGGTGCGTGGTAGCCGAGCGTTCCGTGCCTTGGCGCCACATCGGGCTGGCCTATTTCGGCAAGTCCGAGCATTTTTTCTTTCAGGACATCCTTGTCGCGGTACAGCCTGCGCTTGCCAAGCGCTCATTCGATCTGACGCTCCACTGCGTCCCGAACGAGTCGCCGGAGTGCTTGGCCGCGTGGACGGCCTGGGCCAAGCGGCAGGCAGGCGTCATCGCCCAGGCGCCGTTCTCGGCCGAAACGCTTAAACCTGTCATGGACGCGGGCGTGCCTATGGTTATCTACGGCACGCCGTGGCGGGGCGAGGCGCCGCCTTCGCTCAGCTTAGTCACCGCCGACGAGCCAGCCACCATGTCCATGGCCCTGGGCCACCTGGCCTCGTTGGGCCACCGCCGGATTCTCTTTGTCAGCCGCCTGGGCACGCGCCACTATCAGGAGATGCACGATCTATTCGTGGCGCAGACAAGGGACATGGGCCTCGACACGATTCCGCCTCTGGTTTTGGGAAATGATGACGAGGGGGAGGACCGTCTCTTGCCTGCGCTGGAAGCCCTTCGCCCCGCGCCCACGGCCCTTCTCGTCGAGGACGGCCGGCGCGCCACGCGCCTCGTGCAGCGTCTCCGCTTCGGGGGATGGCCCGTGCCCCAGCGGATCAGCGTCCTGTCCATCAGCGGCGCCGGCCCGGGCCGGCACGTCTTGCCCGATCTCAGCCTTGTCTTCGGCGACAGCCACAAAGGACTCGCCCGCGCGCTCTCCATTCTCATGGACCAGATCGAGTGCGGCGGCGGCCCGGCGCTGTGGGAAAAACGCACGCCCGTCCTGATTCCAGGCGCCACGTGCCGGCCGGTTCACAGTCTGGCCGCGGTCGGCGGTTCCTGAGTTCCCGCAACAGGAGGCTTCCCCGTGAAAGGACACCCCCGCTTCCCCCAAGCCGCGTTTACGCTCATCGAACTGCTCGTCGTGGTGGCGATCATCGCCATCCTCGCCGCCATGCTGCTGCCCGCGCTTTCGGCCGCGCGCGAAAAGGCCCGCCGCGCCTCGTGCGTCTCCAACCTCAGCCAGACCGGCCGAGCCCTCGAGGCCTACTGCGGCGACTACAGCGGCTACTATCCCGTCTGCCCGTCCTGGGGCACGCCCATCCGATTCCTCGATCCTTCCACCGGTGAGCCGCTGTCCACCTATTACAGCGGCAGCGCGCGCCGTCTCTATGGCGAGCCGGGCGGCATGGCCACGGAACTCGGCCTCTATAGGGACGAGCGGTTTGTCGGCGGCACGCGCGCCGACGGCTCGGCCGCCACGGGCGTTACGTACACCCTGGTCGCCTCCGACCGCAACAAGAGCATCGCCATGGCCGCGCGCCAGTTCCGCGCCATCTTTGTCGGCGCCAAGCGCTACGCCACCTCCAACCTCGGTCCGGGCGCTATGCCTGCCGGCGACATCAACATGGCGCCCATCGGCCTGGGCACGCTCGTCAGCACGGGCATGACGCCGGACATCACCGGCCTCTATTGCCCTTCGTCTTCGGGCATGCCGCCCGATTTCTACACATGGGACGGAACCCTGAGTTTCAAGGACGCAGACGGCTTCACCAACGCCACAACGTCGCTCTCCGAAGCCAGGAAGTGCGGCGGCCTCGACAAGAACAGCATCATGTCCGGCGACTGGAATTGGGCGCCGATTATGAACTTCCGGCGCGGCGAGGCGCGGGTTCTGCACTCCAACTACAGTTACCGCCTCCAGACCGGCGAAGTCTGGTACCACGGCGTCGTGGACGCGTCCACCATCTATCGCGATCCTGACGAGGCGCGGCTGCTCCACACCAAGCCCGCCCGGATCATCAAAGACGGCGAGCCTATGTTCAAGACGCAGAAGCAGCTTGGCGGACGCGCCATCGTCACCGACGCCTTCCACAAAAACGCCACGGACCCGATCACCAAACCCGCCCTGGGCTTGTGGGGCCACCGCGACGGCTACAACGCCCTGTACGGCGATGGCCGCGTGGCCTGGTACGGCGACCCGCAGATGCGGCTCATCTACTGGCCCTACATCGCCAGCAGCAGCTCCTACGGCCTCTACCAGGGCAGCGGCCACGCCGCCATCACCGACTACTACCACTTCGGCGTCAACGCGCGTTTCATCCGCCACAAGGCCGCCGTGTACCAGTGGAACCTGTTCGACGCGGCCGCGGATATTGACGTGGGCGTGGACGCGGAGTGACCTGCCGTTGACCTGTCTTCCCCCGTAACTCGCGGCCAATGGCCGCCAAGGAGACGCCCTGTGCCCTCGATCTCGTGTCTTTGTACTCGCTCCCTTTCTGAGACCCTGTTCATGACCGCAATTCTCGCCGCAGCCGCCGTCGCCGCGCCCCTGGTCCGCGACGGCCAGCCCGCCGCCGCCGTTGTGCTGCCCGCCGCGCCCCAGGAACAGGAGAAACTGGCCGCTCAAGAACTTGTGGAACACGTCCGTCTCATCAGCGGCGCCACGCTGCCCGTCGTGGAAGGCAAGGAAGCGCCCAAAGACCTCGCGCCCATCCTCCTTGGCGGCGCGGCCAGCCCCTCCCTCGACACGGCCACCCGCCAGAAGGGCGACAACCCCTCCTCCTTTGCGCTCGTGGTCGATGCCGCCTCCGTCTCCATTCGCGGCCTCTCGGCCGAGGGCACGCTCTTCGGCGTCTACGACCTGCTCGAACAACTCGGCGTGCGCTGGTACATGCCCGGCGACTTGGGCCGTGTCCTCCCCAGCGCCAAGACGCTCGACGCCCCGGCGCAGCAGACCTTTCAGGCGCCGTCGTTCTCCTTCCGCCAGCTCCAGCACATCCAGTGGGGCGACTGGCCGCGCCGCGCGCGCATGGGCGGCCTGGTCCGCTCCACCGGCGGCCACGGCATTCCGCCCTTTGGCGGCGGCGCCGGCCGCGACAATCTCTTCGCCGAACACCCCGAGTACTTCGCTCTGATCAACGGCAAACGCCAGAAGCGCCAGCTCTGCCTCAGCAACCCCGACGTCTTCAAGCTGGCCCTCGCGGCCTGCCGCGAGCGCCTGCGCGCCGGCCTGCCGCGCCAGCAGCTCGGCCTGGGGCCGGACGACGGCGGCGGCTATTGCGAGTGCGCCGGATGCCGCGCGCTCGATGGCGGCGTCCACGATCCCCTCTGCGGCGCCGAGTCCATGACCGACCGCTACGTCTGGTTCGTCAACAAGCTCATCGAAGCCCTTGAGCCCGAGTTCCCGGACGTCCACATCGCCATGTACGTCTACGCGCAGCACATGATGCCGCCCGCAAAGGTCAAGCCCAACAAGCGCTTTGTCGCCGTTTTCGCGCCCATCACCCTCGACCGCATCCGCGGCATGGACAACCCCATGAGCCCGGACCGCCACATCCTGCGCTGGATCATTGACCGGTGGAGCGAGTTCGGCCTGGACGAGATGTACTACCGCGGCTACTACAACAACCTCGCCTGCCCCCAGTTCCCCATCAGCTACGTGGACCGCGTGCGCCACGAGACGCCGGCGTTCCGCAAGGCGGGCCTGACGGCCATGCGCGTAGAGGTCATTCTGCCCTCGTGGAGCATCGACAACCCCTATCTCTATCTCGCCACCCGGCTGATGTGGAACGTGGACACCGGCGTGGACGCCCTGCTCAACGAGTTCTACGCCAAGTTTTACGGCCCGGCCTCGCAGCCCATGAAGACGTATTATGAGGCGATTGACGCCGCGTTCCGCGACACGCCCTTCTGCTCCGGCGGCGCCTACGTCTACTTCCCCATCTTCACCCCCGAGCGCCGCGCCGCCTTGCGCGCCCTGCTCGACCAGGCCGCCCGGCTGGCCGGGGGGCAGGACACGCTCTTCGCCCAGCGCGTCCACGCCGTCCGGCTGGGCTTTGACCGCATGGAGCTGTTTCTTGACATGATCGCGGCGCGCAACGATTTCGATTTCGTCAAAGCGCGCCGGAAGGCGCAGGAATTCATGGCGCTCAGCGACCTGATGGTGGCGCAGGTCCTCGAAAAGCCCGCCGACGCAAAGGAGCGTTCGTGGGCGCGACTGCTTGACTTCAACGAGCGCTCCGACAACCCGCGCAGCTACTTTCACCGGTTCTGGTCCCCGACGGTGATGTCCGGCTACGAGCGCCTCGCCCAAGCCGGCGAGATGGCCGCGGGCCTGCCGGACGCGTGGGACTTCATGCTGGACACGGCCGGGCTGGGCGAGATGGGGGGGTGGCATCGCGATGGCGTCCTGGGAGGGAACTGGCAGCGCATTCTCACCAAGACGCGCACGTGGAGCGATCAGGGGTTGCACTACTACCGCGGAACGGCGTGGTACCGGTCCACGGCCGTGATTCCCGAGAAGTTCAGGGGACGGAAGATATACTTGTGGTTCGGCGGCGTGGACCGGACAGCCACGGTGTGGGTGAACGGCAAGCTCCTCGGCACGAGCGCGGAGCCGAATGAAGGCCTGCCGGGCGTGCCGGGCGCTTTCCGGCCGTTTGACCTCGACGCCACCAAGGCGGTTCGCTTCGGCGCCGCCCAGCCCAACACCATCGCCGTGCGCGTGGATAGCCCCACCCTATCCGAGGTGGGCACGGGCGGCATTGTGGCGCCCGTGATGTTCTGGTCGCCCAAAGACCCCAACTGGAAGCCGAAGCGCTGATCAAGACCTCCGCCAGATTGGCCTGACACGTCGGACGTTTCTGGCCTGTCCGACAATTCAAGGAGCCCCCATGCGTCTATCGCGTTTGCCATTGGCGGTCGCAGCGTGTCTCTTGACGCCGGCGTCTCTGGCCGTCGCCGCTCCTGTGGAAGCGCGGCTGGCCGCGGAAGGCAAGGCCCTCCAGCAGGTGGTCGTGGCGCCCGGCGCTTCGGACCTGACGCGCGAAGCGGCGCGCGACCTGGCCGCCTATCTGGGCCGCATCGCCGGCGCCAAGTTCGACATCGTCCAGGGCGACGGCGCCGCCGGCATCGCCGTCGGCGTTCACACCGACTTCCCGGCGCTCAAGACCGGCGTCGCGTTCGCCCCGGCCGACCCGCTCCGGCGGGACGAGTACCTGCTGCGCACCCACGAGAAGGGCGCGTGGCTCATCGGCGCCAGCGACCGGGCCGCCACCCACGCGGTATGGGATTTCCTGGGCAGGATGGGCTATCGGCTCTTCTTCCTGACAGACACCTGGGAGGTCGTGCCCAGCATCCCGGACCTGCGCGCGACCGTGGACACGCTGCAGAAGCCCAGTTTCGTCACCCGCCAGGCCCCCCGGGGCGCGCCCTGGACCAACAGAGAGCTGTGGAAGCGCTGGCACACCCGCAACCGAGTAACCTCGGACTTCACCCTCAGCACCGGCCACTCCTACGGCGGCGTCATCAGCGCCAACCGCGAGGCGTTCAAGGAGCATCCAGAGTACTTTGCCCTTGTCGGCGGCAAGCGCAAGACGCCCGAAACCGGCGGCGCCGACATCAAGTTCTGCATCTCCAATCCCGGCCTGCGCAAGCTGGTGGTGGACTACGCTGTCCGGACCTTCAAGGCCAACCCAGGCCAGGACAGCATCTCCATGGACCCGTCGGACGGAGGCGGGTGGTGTGAATGCGAAGCCTGCGCCAAGATGGGGTCGGTCAGCGACCGGGTGGTCACCCTGGCCAACGACGTGGCCGAAGCGATCAACGGCCTGGGGCTGGGGCCCAAGTACGTGGGCATCTACGCCTACAACCAGCATTCGCCGCCGCCCAGCGTCAAGGTCCACCCCAAGGTTGTGGTGAGCCTGGCCACCAGCTTCATCCGCGGCGGCTTCACGATCGAGAAGATGGTGGAGGGCTGGTCGGCCCAGGGCGCCACGCTGGGCGTGCGCGAGTACCACTCGGTCTTCCCCTGGGGCCACGACATGCCCCGCCGCGAGCGCGGGGGCAACATCGCCTATCTCCAGCGCACCATCCCCTACTTTCACAAAAACGGCGCGCGCTTCATGAACTCGGAGAACGGCGACAGCTGGGGCGCCGACGGCCTGGGCTTCTGGCTCTCGCCCATCCTGCTGTGGGACGTGTCGGCGGCCGAGCGCGTGGACGCCTATATCGAGGACTTTTTGGACAAAGCCTTTGGCCCGGCCAAAGGGCCGATGCGCGACTTCTATCAACTGCTCAACAGGGACCGCTCGCCGCGTGGTCCCGAAGACGTGGTGGGCAGGATGTACCGCGCGCTGGCCGCGGCGCGCAAGCTGGCGGACACGCCCGCGGTCAACGCGCGGCTCGACGACCTCGTGCTCTACACGCGCTACGCCGAGCTCTACAACCAGTACCGGGCCGCGTCCGGGCCGGCGCGCCAGCGCGCGTTCGAGCAGATATGGCGCCACGCCTATCGCATGCGCGGCCGCATGTTGCTTTCCACGGTGTCCATCTGCCACCGCGACCGGTTCCGCGACCGTTCGGTGAAGCTGCCCGAGGGCGTGAAGTGGGAGACGCCGGAGCCCAAGCATCCCTGGAAGAGCAGCGAGCCGTTCAGCGCTGACGAGCTGATGGAAATGGTGGCCAAGGGCGTGGCGAACAACCCGATCGCCACGCTGAACTTCGAGCCTGTCGAGTATAGCGACGACCTGGAGCCCGCGGCGCCGCTGAAGCTGAGCGCCAAAACCCAAGGCGCGCTCTCCCTGCGCGGCCGGGGCACGCGGCGGTTCATGATCTGGCTGGACAAGCCCGGAGCGATTCAGATCGGCGTAACGGGAGGCCTGATCGCCCACTATCGCGACCGCGGCAACGTGAAGGTTCGGCTGTTCTCGGCCAAGGAGGCCACGCTGGAGCCTGTGGCGGTTGACGAGAGCGCGCCGCCGGACGGCGTCCGCCATGCCGTGACGCTGCGCTCGCCCTACGACGGCTTGCATACGCTGGAGATCTCTGACGGCGGCGACATGACCGACCTGGACCTGCCGCCCGGCCTGCCCCTGACCGTCGTTTCCTCCATGGAGAACCGGGCGGGCAACGCGCTGTCGGGGCGCTGGACGCTGTGTTTCTACGTGCCCAAGGGCACGAAGGCGGTGGGAGGCTATGCCACGGACCTCAGCGGAGCGATGCTCGACGGGGACGGCGCCAAGGTCTTCACCTTCAAAGACCTCAAGCGGACAGGATACTTCAGCGTCCCCGTGCCCAAAGGCCAGGACGGGCGCCTCTGGTGGATCGAGAATTCGACCGGCGAGAAGCTCCTGATGACCGTGCCGCCATGCCTGGCGCGCAACGCGGCCGAGCTGCTGCTGCCGCGCGAGGTCTTGGAGGCGGCCAAGGGCAAGAGGTGACGTTTGGCTGGGATGGATGGGAGTCATGGAACGGACGGGGACGGAAAGCCCCGCGTCTCCCATTCTTTCCACGCGCAAAAACAGGGGGCGGGCTCTCTTCGAACCCGCCCGCGATGCCTTCCGTTTCCAAGCCCCAGAACCCCAGGACCCGGGAAACCGTCTCTCTTACATTGCCAGGATGGCGTCCATGGCCGTGACGGCGTCTCTCAGCGCCTGGTCGGGCGCGTGGGCGTAGCCGCCGAGCTCGGCGCAGACGTAGCCGTCGTAGCCGATGGCCTTGAGTTCCTTCATCACAGCCGGCCAGTTGACATCGCCGGCGAGCAGAGGCACAAAGCCCGCGCCCGTGCCGGCCGCGCGGCGGAAGTCCTTGAAGTGCACTTCGGCGATGCGCTTGCCTAGAATGCGGACCCACTGTTCCGCGAACCCGTAGAGGATGATGTTGCCGACGTCGAAGTAGACGCGGATGGCTTGGGACTTGAATCCGTCCACGAAGTCGCGCATCTCGAGGGGGCTGAGCAGGAACTTGTTCCACACGTTCTCGATGGCCAGGCAGCAGCGGGTCTTTTCGGCCGTGGAGACGAGCTTCTCGAAGCTGGTCTTCACCCAGTCATAGGCCGCGTCATAGGGCGCCTGCTCGTTGATCTGGCCGGGGTGGACGAGCATCACGTGGATGCCCATCTTGCGGGCGATGGCCAAGCCCTGCTTGAACTCGTCCACGGTCTTCTTGCGCGCGGCCGGATCCGGGTCAATGAAGCGGCCGAGGCCCGAGGGCAGGAGGCTGTGGATCTCGATGCCCGCCTTGCCGGCCATGGCCAGGATGGCCTTCAACTCGGCGTCGGACATGCCCAGCCGCACGTCGCCCTTGTCCGCGCCCAGCAGCAACTGGATGCCGTCATACCCCATAGCCTTGATCTTGGGGAAGATCGCTTCCAGCGGCAGGTCCGGCGGCAACATGAATCTTGCGAGGCTCTTCTTCATCGCGAGTCCTTTCCATGGCTGGCGTCACAGAGGCCCGCCCTTTGTTCAGGCGTCTCGGCATTATACCCCCGCCGGCGCCCGCCACAAGCGGCGCGGGGCCAGGGGCTCGCGCGGTCCGGGGGGCGGTGATAGAATGCGCGCGTTCTGTTCTCACATGAAAGGGCCGCCGCATGTTCATCGACATTCACGTCCACACTCGCCGCATGCCTGGTCCCTTGCGCCACGGCAAGCCCGTCTACGACACGCCCGAGCGCCTCATCGAGCGCTATGACAAGATCGGCGTGGAGAAGGCCGTGATCCTGCCCGGGGTGACGCCCGAGTGCGCCTACGTCCCGCAGTCGAACCAGGAGGCCATTGACATCGCGCGGACCACGGGCCGCTTTGTGCCCTTCTGCAACGTGGACCCGCGGTCCATGACCAACAGCGCGGACGCGCCGCTGAACGAGTTGCTGGAGTACTACAGGGAGCAGGGCTGCAAGGGCGTGGGCGAGGTGACCGCCAACCTGCCTTTCCTGCATCCCATGGTCCAGAACCTCTTCAAGCACGCGCAGAGCACGGGAATGCTGCTCACGTTTCACATCGGGCCGTTCATCGGCGGGTGCTATGGGCTTTACGACGAGCCCGGCCTCCCTCAGCTCGAACAGAGCTTGCGCCGCTTCCCCGGCCTCAAGTTCCTCGGCCACTCGCAGCCGTTCTGGGCCGAGATGGCGCCGCTGGAGACGCTGGGCGACCGGTGCGGATACCCCAGCTATCCGATCCGGCAGGAAGGCGTCGTGCCCAAGCTCATGCGCAAGTACCCGAACCTCTATGGCGATCTCTCGGCCGGCAGCGGCCACAACGCCCTGGCGCGCGACGAAGAGTACGCTGGGCGCTTCCTGGAGGAGTTCCAGGACCGGCTGCTGTTCGGCACGGACATCTGCGCGCCCGACACGCCCACGCCTTTGGTGGACCTGCTGCTCAAGTTGCGCGCGTCGGGCCGCATCAGCGAGACCGTCTTCCCAAAGGTCGCCCGCGAGAACGCGGTGAGGCTGCTGGGGCTGCAGACAACCGCGAGGTGAAAGCCATGCGCAAGGGTCTTCTTCTGGCCTTGGCGCTCACGGCGTCGAGCGTGGGCGCGGCCCCGCGGGTTGGGCTGCCGCAGACGCGGAAGGCCGCGCGTTGAGTCGTCGCCGGTCGTCCTGTGGAGGATGAACGCCTTATGCCGCCAGACCTGCCGGGTTCCCTGGATCTGCAAGGCGCGCCCGCGCTGGGCGCGCTGCAAAGCATCGCCAGCCCGCGCCTGGGCTGGACCTTGCCTCTCGATGCGGCTCAGTCCTGCTGGGAGGCGGACATCGAACACGAGGGCCGCGAGGAAACCCTGCGGCCGGACCAGTGCCACGCGGAGGTCATCTCTTCGCGCGAGGGCGCGTTTCACCACCTGCCCTCGGGCGTGCGCGCCGGGCTGCAATGGCGCGCGCTCGGCGAGGACGCGGTGGTCGCGCGGCTGAGCTTTGCGGCCAGCCCGCCCCAAGCGGTGTTGCGCCGCGTGGTGTTCCGGCTCTGCGGCGCCGTGGACCCGGGCCAGGGGGACGAGCTCGTTTACCCCTACTGCGCGGGCATGAGGGTGACGGACCCGGCGAGCGAGCTGTTCGCCAAGGCCCAGTGGCGCCAGGCGCCGTGGAAGGACCGCACGCTGGCGGTGCGCGAGCGCGGCTTCGACCTGGAAGAGCAGGACGGGGCCGTGGTCTTTGCGCACGACTACTCGGGCCGGTGCTCCATGGCGTGGATGGATTACGCCGGCGCGAAGGGAGGCGTATACCTGGCCGCGCACGACCCCGGCCTGGAACACGCCACGCTGGCCGTGCGCGCGCGGCGCGGGGCGCGCGGGCTGGAGATGTGGATCGAGAAAAAGCTGAACCGGCCGCTGGAGTCGTGGTCGTGCGACTTCGTCATCGCCTTGCACGGCGGCGGCTGGCGGCGGGGGGCGGACATCTACCGCGCGTGGTTCCGCTCGGCCTTTCCCGCCATGCGCCGCGCGCCGGGCTTCATCCGCCGTTCGCCTGGCCCGGCGTGTCACTATGACCTCAAGTGGCAGGACAAGAGCATCGGCCATCGCTTTCGCGATTTGCCGGACATGCTCGACGAGTCGGCGCCGCGGGGCTTCACCAACATGCTTGCGGCCGGGTGGAACGTGGACGGGTTCGACTCGTCCTATCCTCTCTTTCGGCCCGATCCGGAGCTGGGCAGCGAGGATGAGCTCAAGCAGGGGGTGGCCGGGGTTCACGAAAAGGGGGGCAAGGTCCTCTTTTACGTCAACGCCTTCTCGTTCGATACCGCGCATCACGAATACGAGACGCTGGGCCGGCCGGGCTCGGTGAAGAAGGCGGACGGGCGGCCGCTTGTCGTGCGCTGGGGCAGCCACGATCTGGCGGGCATGTGCAAAGGCTACGAGCCGTGGCGCCGGCGGGTGCTGGACAACATCCGCTACGTGATCGAGGAGTTGGGCGCGGACGGCGTGTACGTGGACCAGCTCGCGGTGCGGCCGCAGCTCTGCGCGGACCCCGGCCACGTTCATGACCGCGCGTGGGTGGCGGCGAACGTGGACTTGGCAAAGGCCATGCGGTCCATGCTGGCGGAAAAGGGCAGGGGCGACGCCGTGTTGCTCAGCGAGTTCGTCACCGACGCGCTGGCCACGCAGCTCGATTTCCAGCTCGCCCACACCGTCTGGGGCGCGGGCCTGGCCTACGCTTTCCCGGAGATGTTCCGCTACACCTTTCCCGAGGCCACGCTCATCGACCAGGTGTTCCAGAAGCCCTGGCCCTGCGATCCGCCGCAGGTGGAAGAGGATTACCTGCTCGACATTCTCGGCCGGCTGTTCGTCACAGGCATCCTTTTTTGGGCCTATGACCACTTCTTCCACAACCGCCGGCAGCGCCGGCTGCTGGACGGAGTTCTGGCCTTGCGGCGCATCGGGCTGGACTACTTCGCGGAAGGCGAGTTCCTGGACGAGCCGGCGCTCGCCGCGCCCCTGCCCCAGGGCGTCAGCGTCAAGCACTTCCGCCACCCGGAGCGCGGCAGCCTGCTGGCGGTGTGGAACCGGACCGGCAGCGCGTTCCGGCTGGAGCTGGCCGAGCCGCTGACCGGCGGCCTGCTCGCGGCGGACCTCAACGGCGGCCAGCAGCGCGACGCGGGCGCGGCGGAGCGCCGGTCGTTTGAGGTCTCGGCCGCGCCGCTGTCCATCATCCTTGTAAGAAAGTGATTTCTCGCATGCATCCGGACGCAAAGCGCTTTGTCGAGTCGGAAAAGCAGTTCCATCTGGGCAATCTGGTCACGGAGCAGTTCCACCCCGAGACCATGGACCTGAGCCAGACGGCGGGGACCGACCCGGCGGCGGGGCTGCGCAAGCTGCTGGCCGTGGATCGCGACGTGCTGGCGCGGCTGCGCGATTGGGCGGCCACAGGCCAGGCCGAGGCGATGGCCCAGGACGTGGCGCGGGCCGTGGAAGGCGGGGGGCGGGTGTTCTTCGCGGGTTGCGGCGCCACAGGGCGCTTGTCCATTCTGCTCGACCAGGCGTGGCGGCGCTTCTGGCAGGACCTCAAGCTGCGCGCGCCGGGTCTGGCCGGCCGTCTGCCCGACTGGGAGAACCGCTCGGCCAGCGTCATGTCCGGCGGCGACTACGCTCTGATCCGGTCCGTGGAAGGCTATGAGGACTATGCGGCGTTTGGCCGGCGGCAGATGATGGACCGAGGCGTGGCCGCGGGCGACGCGCTGTTCGCCATCACCGAAGGCGGGGAGACGAGCTTTGTGATCGGCGCGGCGTGGCAAGGCGTAGACGCGGGCGCGCGCGTGTCCTTTATCTACAACAATCCGCGCGAGCGCCTGGCCGACATCCGCCGCAGCGCGGAGATCATCGCGGACCGCCGCGTGCGCGACGTCTGCATCCCCACCGGCCCCATGGCCATCAGCGGGTCCACGCGCATGCAGGCCACGACCGCGGAAATGGCCGTGGCGGGGTGCGCGCTGGAGATGGCTCTGGACCGGCTTGTGCGGGGGCGCGCGGGCGGCGACGGCCTGGCCCAGGCCGGCCGGCCGCTGGTCTCGGCCGCGGAGAGCGCGGAGTCGTTCGGCCGTTTGCTGGCCGCGCTGAACTCGGAGGAGAACGTGGCGGCGCTGACGGACATCGTGCTCTTCGAGCGCGACATCTACGCGGCCAGGGGCATGACGACGTACATCGCGGACTCGTTCGCGCTGGACTTGCTGACGGACACGACCGAACGCTCGCCCACGTTTCTGGCCCCGCCCTTTCGCAAGCAAGGTGACGAGGGCGCGGCGCCGTCGTGGTTCTACCTGGTCCTGCCCCAGCCGAACGCGGAGGCGGCGTGGCGGCGCATGTTGCGGCGCGACCTGAACCCGATTGATTGGACGCAGGACGACATCGCGGCCATGCTGGGCAACGAGGCGGCGCGGATGAAGAGCATGCCGCGGCTGGACCGCAAGGAGATTCTGCGTTTCGACATCAGCGAGGCAGGCGCGGCCCACAGGCTGCGCTCGCCGGGCGACGGGCTGGTGGTGTTCGTGGACGGCCGCGATCCCGGCGAAGCGCCGCGTCTGAAGGCGGCGTTCGGCCGGCTGGTTCAGGGCCGCCCGGTCCAGGCGCGGGTGGTGTTCGTGGGCGCAAAGGCGGAGTACGCCGGCCTGCGCGGGGAGCTGGAGAGCTTTTCCGGCAAGCCGCGGCTGCTGAAGCTGCTGCTGCCGGACGAACCGGGCTTGCTGGGGCTTTCGCGCCGGCTGGGGTTGAAGATGGCGATGAACGCGGTGTCCACGCTGACGATGACGCTGCTGGGCCGCGTTCTGGGAAACTGCATGATTTGGGTGTCGCCGAGCAACAAAAAGCTCTACGACCGCGCCACGCGCTATGTGGCGCAGCTCTCGGGAGCCTCTTACGCGGACGCGTGCAGCGCGGTGTTCCACGTCATGGACCACCTGCGTCCGCGCCAGGCCGCGGGGCAGGAGACGCCTTCGCCCGTGCTGCTGGCGGCGGTGGCGCTGCTGGCCAAGGCGGACCCAGCCCAGGCCGAGGCTGTGCTGGCCGCGTCGCTGGCCAGCGGCGAAAGCGCGGACGCGCTGCTGGGGAGGTTGAAGAAGAGCGCGGGCTGACAGGCCGGGGGGATCAGACAGATCGGACGGATCGCGTGGGAAAGGCAGAGGAAGAGAGATGGAACGTTTGAAGAAGATCGAAGCCGCGGCGCGGGAGTACCTGGCCGCGGAGGATGAGGCGGCGTGCAAGTCGCTGCGGCCGGCGTTGGACGCGTGAGACGGGGACCTGGAGGCGCTGGCGGCGCTGCTGCGGCCGAGGCCCGCGGAGAAGGCGCCGACGGGGTGGCTCCTCAGCCAGCCCTTCCGCTCGCCGCGTCTGGCGGGCAAGTACCCGGAGCAGCCGATTACGCTCTACGTGCCGCCTGACTATGATCCGGCCCGGCCTTACGGGTTGGTGATCTTTCTGCACGGGGGTGGCAAGGGCCGCGGCGACGGGGGCAAGCATACCTACGACACGCAGATGTGCAACGACATCTTCGAGAGCTGCGGCCGCATCGTGTGCTTCCCGAGCGCGCCGCCCAATGACTGGAGCTGGGCGCGCTGGCATCTGCCCGAAGCGGATGCCTACATCTCGGACGTGATCGAGGAGATCGAGTTTTTCTATCACCTGGACCCGGACAACGTGGTGCTGGGCGGCACGAGCATGGGCGGCATGGGCGCGAACCACATGGCCCACCGTTTCGCGGACCGGCTGGCGAGCGTATTCGCGTCGGCCAGCCACTGGGACTTTGCCTGCTGGCCGTCGCTGATGGGCACGACGCTGTGGATCATGCACGGCGTCAACGACGCCACGCTGTTCCGCCGGCGCCACGGCACGGACGTGGAGTTCGCGCGCGCGGCCAAGCTGCGTCTGGAGCAGGCGGGGGTGGCGCACGTGTACCGCGAGCACTCGGGGGGGCACGGTCTGGTGGACGGGCGGTGGATTCTGCGGGAGTGGCTGATGTGGAGCCGCGACAAGCGGCGCGATCCGTTCTATCCGCGCGTGGTGGCGGTGACGCCGCGCGGTCTGACGCCGTGGAGCGATTGGCGCCGCCACAAGACGCCGCTCGCCGCGCATCAGAACTCCACGGACTTCCATGACCTGCCGGCCGCGCCGCACGCGCGCTGGGTGACCATCGAGGGGACCGGGCCGGAAACGATTCTTTTTGACATGATGACCATGAGCGACTGCCGCGACGAGGTGGAGAACGACTGGAGCGAGATCACCTTCACCATCAAACGGAAGCACATCCCCGGCGCGCTGGTGGAGGCGGTGATTCGCGACGACAAGGTGATCGAGGTGACGCCGAGGAACGCGACATCTTTTACGCTGTGGCTGCACCCCAAGATGGCGCCTCTCGACAACGTGCGTATCTACGTGAAGGGCAAGGAGCGGTTCCACGGGGCGGTGAAGCCGTGTGTGTCGACGATGCTCGATTCGTATCTGCGCCGGCGCGATTGGGGGATGTTGTATCCGGCGCGCGTTACGATCGAGGACGACGGGACGTGGGCCACGATGGATCAGCTCAAGGTGACGCCGAGATAGGCGCCAGGGAAGGCGCCATGAAGGCCGAACGAGGCGGATGGAGCCGAGGCGAAGGGAACAGGACATGCGTTTCACCGTGACGGGGCGCAACCTGCTCGAAGCCATCTTCGCGATGGAGATCTTAGACGCGCGCCAGCATCTGCCGGCGGAAAGGGACTACCTGGCGTTTCAATACTCCGGGCTGAACATGTTCGGCGGCTACCTGCGGCGCGATCTGGCTTCGGCCGGGCTGCCGCTGGAGTTCAAGGCGGCGTTGCGCGATGGGGGCCATCGTCCGGTGGAGCAGGGGTGGCCGGTGATCCGGCCTTATTGGGAGCAGGCCAAGCATGGCTCCTATGGCCGGGCGTTGCGTATCACGGCGCGCGACCCGTGGGGGCTGCCGGACGTGGACGACTCGACGATCGACGCGCTGGCCAAGGCGGTGATGGCGGACAACACGCCGGGTCTCTATCGCCGCGTCTGCAGGATCGCTGCCGCGTCCGCCTCAGCGTCACGCGCGTGGACGCGGGCGAGTTCGACGAGGAGGAGGCGTTGCGTCTGGCTCGGATGTGGTTCCACGACAATCCGTCGCGGATTTACGGCGTCTGAGACCGGGCGAGCTGGGCGGACCGGCAGCAAGTGGGGCGGGACTCCAGAAGTTGGGCTGCTTCCAGGCAGAAACGGCGCAGCAGGGGGGGACGGCTGAGATTGCGCTCTCCTTGACACTCTGCCCCAAAAGAAGATAATGGACTTTGGGGCGAGGAGAGCCTTGGGACCGCGGGGGGGGCTGGCTGCGGCGCCCCTGTTTCCGCGCCCGCTTTCTTCCCAAACTTTGTGGGAGACTCCATGTTGGGTCGCTGTGCTTGCGCCTTGTGTTCCCGGTCTAGCGGCCTATTGAAAATGTCGCGCCTGTTCCGGGGACACGTTGCGATCCCGCCGTTGGCGGGCTTCCGCAACATGTCCCCGCCGACGCGGTGTCTTTTTCAACGGTCCGCTAGGTGGCTGGCGCGCGCGTTCGCGCTGGCCGCCGGGCTTGCGGGCATGTTGGGCTGCAGCGCCCAGGAATACAAGGCCAAGGCGGACAAGGAAGTCTACGACATTGTCGGCCAGAAGATGAAACAGGTGACCGGCGAGGCCAAGCCGTTCACCATCGAGGCCAAGGACAAGGACCCCCTGGAAGGCATGGGCCGGCCCGCGACGGCCGAGGAGCAGAAGCTGCTGGTCGAGACGCTGGCCTACGGCCCGGCCGCGTCCAAAGTCAGAATGCTGTCGTTGCGAGAGTGCCTGGAAGTGGCGGCGCGGAACAGCCGCGAGTATCAGAACGAGCGCGAGAACGTATATTCGCAGGCGCTGGCGCTGACGTTGGAGCGCGTGAGATGGACGCCGCAGTTCGGGTGGACGCTGACGAGTGATTACACGGTGGACGGCGGACGGGGCGAAGCCAAGACCGAGACCATCTCCGGCGGCAGCGCCTTCAGCGTGTCGCAGATTCTGGCCACGGGCGGCACGGTGACGGCCTCGCTGAGCAGCAGCCTTTTCCGGACGCTGGTTTCCAGCTCTGGCGATCCTTCGACCGCGTCGTCGCTGGTGTTCAAGGTCGTGCAGCCGTTGTGGCGGGGCTCCGGGGCGGTCGTAGCCAGGGAGAGCATCACGCAGGCCGAGCGGACCATGGTGTACGCGATTCGCGATTTTGTGCGTTATCAGAAGTCTTTCACCGTGTCCGTGGCTACGTCTTTCTACCGGCTCTTGCAGCAGAAGGACGTGGTGGCCAACGCGGAGCGCAACTACCGCAGCCTGGTGGATTCGAGCCGGAGCACGGCGATGATGGCCGAGGCGGGGCGCCGCGCCGAGTTCGAGGCCATGGAAGCGCGCCAAAGGGTGCTGAGCGCGCAAAACTCGTGGATCAGCGCGCAAGAGACCTACAAGACGCAGGCCGACTCGTTCCGCGTTCTGCTGGGCCTGCCTACGGACGCGGCGGTTCTGCCCGATCCTGGTGAGCTGGAGGCGGTCAAGAGCGAGGGCCTGACGCCGCCGGGCTTGACGCTCGACGCGGCCGTGGCGTACGCGCTGGAGCATCGTCTGGACCGGCTGACGTCGTGGGACCGCGTGGCCGACGCGGAGCGCAAGGCGCTCGTGGCCAAGGACGGTCTGGGCGCGCAGTTGGACATGACGGGCAGCGTGGGGATCAGCGGCGAGCGTGACAGCCATTTTGACAAGTTCTCGTTCGATCAGCGCAGCTACAGACTGGGGCTGGAGTTGGACCTGCCGCTGGAGCGCACAGCCGAACGCAACGCGTATGTGCAGGCGCTCATTACGCTGGAACGCTCCAAGCGGTCGCTGCAGCAGTCGGAAGACAATATCAAGAAGGCCGTGCGGGCCTCCTGGCGCACGCTGAGCGAGGCGGCCGAAAGCTATCGCATCCAGAAGGAAAGCGTGCGCCTGGCTCAGCAGCGCGCGGACGGCACGCGCATCCTGCTCGACGCGGGCCGGGCCACGATGCGGACGTATCTGGACGCGCAGCAGGACCTGCTGAACGCGCAAAACGCGCTGACGCAGGCGTTGATTAACCACAAGGTGGCGCGGCTGGAGTTCTACCGCGATATCGAGATGCTGACCGTGGACGAGAACGGCATGTGGCGTTGGGAACCTGGCGCCGCCAAGCCGGACAAGGAGGAAGCCGCGCATGAGCAGCCCCAAAGGGCATCCGCCGGCTCTGGCGCCTAAGCGCCCGGCGCGAAGAGGCTGGCGATCGAAATTCTGGGCGCTGGTTGCGCTTCTGGCGGCGGCCGGCGCGGGGGTTTGGATTTGGGCCGCGGCCCGCGGCGAGGAGAACAACGCCGACACGCCGCTCTTCCGCGTGGCGCGGGGGGAAATGCTCGTCTCCATTTTGGAAGGGGGCAGCGTCAAGGCGGTGCGTTCCACCACGGTTCAATGCGAGGTGGAAGGCCAGCGCCGCATCATCTCCATTGTGCCCGAAGGATCGACCATCACGCCCGAAGACGTGAAGGCCAAAAAGATTCTGGTGGAGCTGGACTCGACGGACTTGCAGGAGCGCGTGAGCCAGGACGAATCCAACTACCAGAGCGCTCAGGCCCAGTTGACGCAGGCGCAGGAGTCGTACGCCATTCGCAAGAACCAGAACGAGAGCGATATCAAGAAGGGGGAACTGAACGCCAAGTTCGCGCGCATGGACCTGGACAAGTACGTGGGGGCCAAGCTCGCCGAGTCGTCGCTGGAGCTTTTCAAGGGGGGCAGCCTGAAGTTTGATTCCGTGGCGTCGAACCCGGACTTGGGAGGCGAGGCGCTGCAGACGCTGCGCAAGAAGCGGTCGGAGATCGACTTCGCCGTGGAGGAGGCCAAGCGCGCCAAGGACCGGCTGGCTTGGACGCAGCGGCTGTACGAGGCCAAGCAGGTGAGCAAGGAGGACTTGCAGGCCGACGAGTTGAGCGCCAAGCGCAAAGAGAACGCCGTGAGAGAGGCCGAGTTGGACCGCGATCTCTTTGTTCAGTATGACATGCCCAAGAAGCTGGAGAAGCTGCTGGCCGACTTGACCGAGCAGGAACGCGAACTGGAGCGCATCAAGGCGCGCGCGCGTTCGGAGCTGGCCAAGGAGGAGGCGAACCTGCTCAGCCGGCAGGCCTCTTTTGCCTGGAACTCGCGCCGCCTGGAAAAGTCCAGAGAACAACTGGAGAACTGCGTCATCCGCGCCACCAAGCCCGGGCTGGTGGTCTACGCATCGAGCATCGGCAATCGGTGGGGCCGGTCGGACCCCATCGAGGAAGGCGCGATGATCCGCCAGCGCCAGGAAATCATCAGTCTGCCCGACGTGTCGGAGATGGCGGTGACCATCAAGGTGCATGAGTCGTTCGCGGACAAGGTGAAGGTGGGGCAGCGGGCGCTGATTACGGTGGACGCGTTTCCCGATCAGACGCTGGAGGGCGAGGTGAGCAAGGTGGCGGTGCTGCCCGATTCCTCGTCGCGCTGGCTGAACCCGGATCTCAAAGTCTACATGACGGACGTGGCTATCAAGGGCGACCACTCCAAAGACTTGAAGCCAGGCATGTCGGCCAAGGTGGAAGTGATCGTGGCGGACCTCAAGGACGTGCTGTACGTGCCCATTCAGGCCATTGTGCCCCAAGGCGAGGGGCGGGCGTGTTATGTGATGGGTCCGAATGGCCCGGAGCAGCGCACGGTGGAGACGGGCTTGTTCAATGACCGGTTCATCGAGGTCAAGAAGGGCCTGGAGGAGGGGGAGGAGGTCTTGCTGAACCCGCCTGGCGCGCCAGCGCGGGGCAGCATGATGGCGCGCAAGCGTCCGGCGAAGCGCAAGGAGGAGGAAGAGCGCGAAAAGGCCGAGGCCGCGGCCGAGCGCCGCGCGGCCGCCGCCGAGAGCCAGAATGGCGCCAAGGACGCGGCCCCGGCCAAGGCGGAAGGCGCGGAGGCCGGCGGCGGCGCCAAGACGGAAGGCGCGGAGGCCGGCGGCGGCGCCAAGACGGAAGGCGCCTCGCCCGGCGGGGGGGAAACCGGCCGCCGGCGCGGCTCCGAAGGACGGCCGGGCGAGCCCCGGCCCAGGCGCAACGGCCCGCCCAGGTGACCTATGCCCATCGCTGAAATCATAGACCTGCGCAAGACGTATCTCATGGGGTCGGTGGAGGTGCACGCCCTCACGGGCGTGAACCTGACCATCAACGAGGGCGACTACGTGGCCATCATGGGGGCGTCGGGGTCGGGAAAGTCCACGCTGCTGACCATCCTGGGGTGTCTGGCCCGGCCCACGTCGGGCCGGTATCTGCTGGGCGGGCAGGACGTGTCGGGTCTGTCGGACGATGAGCTTTCGGACGTGCGCTGCCGCCGCATCGGGTTCATCTTCCAGTCGTACAACCTCATCCAGCAACTCACCGTGCTGGAGAACATCGAGGTGCCTCTCTACTACCAGGGCTGGTCGGAGCGAGAGAGCCGGGAGCGGGCGGAAAAAGAGGCGGAGCTGGTGGGGCTGAAAGACCGCTTGCGCCACCGTCCCTATGAGCTTTCGGGCGGGCAGCAGCAGCGCGTGGCCATTGCGCGCGCGCTGGCGGCGGAGCCTCTGATCCTGCTGGCCGACGAGCCCACGGGCAACCTGGACTCGGCCACGGGGCGCGAGATTCTGGACCTGCTGCATGAACTGCACGAGAACGGCCGCACGCTGATCGTGGTGACCCACGACGCCAGCGTGGGCGAGCTGGCCCAGCGGACGGTGACTCTGGCCGACGGCCAGGTGGCGTCCATCGTGGAGCGGTGAGGCGATGCTCGGCTACCGGATCCGGCGCACGCTGAAGATGGGTCTGAAGAGCCTGTGGATGCACCGGCTCCGCTCGGCTCTCACGGTGCTGGGCATCGTGTTCGGCGTGTGCTCGGTGATCGCGATGCTGGCGATCGGCGAGGGAGCCAGCCGCGAGGCGCAGGAGCAGATCCGCCAGCTCGGCAGCCAGAACATCATCATCCGCAGCGTCAAGCCGCCCGAGGATCAGAAGGCCACGAGCGAACGGACCATGCTGCTCAAGTACGGCCTGACGTACGAGGACGCGGAGCGGATCGTTTACACGCTGCCGAACGTGGAAGTGATGGTGTCGGCGCGGGTGTTCCGCCAGGACATCTGGAGCGAGGGGCGGCGCGTGGATGGCACGATCGTCGCCACCGTGCCCTGGCACCCGGCCACCGCGAACATTCGGGTGGCGGAAGGCCGGTTCTTCAGCCCGGACGAGGCGCGCGTGGGCGCGAGCGTGTGCGTCCTGGGGCCGGGCGTGGCGCGCGAGCTTTTCCCCATTGACGATCCTCTGGGCCGCACGATTCGCGTCAGCGACAACTACTACCGTGTCATCGGGGTCGTGGAGTCGCTGGGCCAGGGAACGGCCAAACCCGGCGGCGAGAGCCGGGGCTCGGACACGGACGTGTACATTCCCCTCACCACGGCGCAGCACCGCTTCGGGGACGTGCTGGTCAAGGCGCGCAGCGGCAGCTTCGAGATGGAGGAGGTGCAGCTCCATCAGATCATCGTGAAGACGGCGAGCCTGGAGAACGTGATCGCGACGGCCGAGGCCATCCGCTCGCAGTTGGCGCGGTTCCACGCCAAGGAAGACTACACGGTGGTGGTGCCGCTGGAGCTGCTGCGCCAGGCTGAACGGACGAAACGCATCTTCAGCATCGTGCTGGGGTCCATTGCGGCCATCTCGCTGCTGGTGGGCGGCATCGGCATCATGAACATCATGCTGGCCACGGTGACGGAGCGGACGCGGGAGATCGGCATCCGGCGCGCCATGGGCGCCAAGCGGCGCGACATTATCCTTCAGTTCCTGACGGAGACGGTGTTGCTGTCGGGCG
>CAYYEE010000008.1:0-26824 GCA_964470775.1 uncultured Planctomycetota bacterium
GCCCGTTCTACAACCCCGACGACCCCATGAAGGCGTTCCGCCGCCTGCTGCTCGACCGCATCGCGCCGGCCACGTTCGCCGCCAATCTGATCAACACGCCCGTTCTCGCGGTTCACGGCCTCCGCGACCGCGTCGTCTATCCCGAGGCGTCGAGCCGCGTCATTGACCGCCTGCGCGCCGCTGGCGCCATGCCCATCTTCCGCCAGGAGCCCCGCGCCGGCCACGGCGTGCCCAGCCGCGCGCGCGAAGGCGTGTGGGAGTGGCTGCTCTCGCAGCGCCGCGTAGAGCGGCCCGCGCGGGTGAGGATCATCTCGCCCGATCCTGGCCGGCGGCAGGTTCACTGGCTGCGGCTGGAGCGCAAGACCACGGCGCTCGCCATCGCCGACCTTGACGCGGAGATCGGCCTGGACAACGAGATCCGCGTCAAGGCCGGCAACGTGGCCGCGTTCGCGATTGACGTGAACCCCTGGCGCGCGCCCGCGCCGCGCAATGACGGGACGCCGATGGCGCCAGGCGCGTGGGGCGCCGAAGGCGGCGGCGTCGTGCGCGTCTCCGACGTCGCGGCCACGCTTTCCGACGACGGCCGCGGCGATTGGCCGCAGGCGGTCTTCCGGCTTGATCCGCCGGCTGGGCCGGCGCCGGAGTGGGTGTCCGTCCGGATGTGGCTCAAGCAAGGCCGCAGAGCGCCCGGCGTGGTCAGCGTGCAACTGCGCCGCGTCAAGCCCGAGGCCAAGCGGCCGGCCGCGGCCCCCGCCAAGGCGGCGCCTGCCAAGGACTCGCCCGCGCAGGCCAAGGAACCTCCTCCGCCCCTTGCCGAGACTCTGGTCCGGCCGGACCAGACATGGCAGGCCGTCAGCGTCTCCGCGCGCCTCGACCCCAAGTCGGCGGGGGCCCTGTCGTGCGCCGTGGTCATGGACACCTTCCCGTTCGGCGGCGACGTGATGATCCAGGGCGCGCGCGTGCTCTTCGGCGGCAGGCCCGACTGGCCGCTCGGCGGCGCGCCGAGCGGCGCCCCGTGTCTGACCTCGGACGAGCGCGCGCCCGGCGGCTGGTTCCCCTGGCGGCCGGCCAACCTCGCCGACAACGCCAGATGGGCCGGCGCCTCGACACTGAGCGTGAATGAGTCAGGCGAGACCACGGGCCTCTTCGACCTCGATGCCGCGGCGGGGCAGACCTATGTGGCTGGCGCTTGGGCCCAGGGCCCGGCCGGAGCGACGCTGGGCGTCGAGGTCCTGGACCAGGACGGCAAGCGGCTGGCCGCCGCGGAGCAGACATTGGCCGGAGCGCCCGCGCTCGTCAGCCTGAAGATGGCGCGGCCGGCCGGCGCGCGGCAGGCGCGTCTGCGCGTGTGGGCGCGGGGCGGCGCCGTGGAGGTGGAACGCCTCTTCTGCGTCAAAGGTTCGGTGATCCCCGACGTGTTCCGCCGGCCGGCCGGCGCGGGCCGCCTCGACCTTGCCAAGCCCATCCGCGTGGTGTTGAACGGCCAGACCGCGTTCGAAGGCCCGGCGCCCGAAGACGGCGTCATCCGCATCGGCGAGCCGGCGCCCGCGGTGGAGGGGCTGGCCAAGACGGACGCGATCCGCGGCCCCATCCAGCACGCCTTCGAAAGCCCGTTTATCGTGGTCTACGGCACGCAGGGCCCCTATCGCGAGTGGCGCGTGACGCGCGACGAAGCCGAGGTCTTCGCCGAAGACTGGCATGTGCGCTACGCCACCTGGCCGCGTGTCAAGGCCGACCGCGACGTGACGCCTCTCGACATAGCGCGCTACAACCTCATCCTCTACGGCGGCCCCGCGGTCAACGCGGTTTCAGCGCTTCTGGCGGACAAGCTGCCGGTGCGCGTGGAAGGCGGCGCCATCGTGGCCGGCGACTATCGCTTCACCGGCGAGGACGCGGCCATGAAGGTCGTGTATCCCAATCCGCTCAACCCCAAGCGCTACGTGGTGGTGTTCGCCTCCAACACGTGGCGCGGCATGTTCCAGATGACCAAGCGCTTGGGCAACTGGTTCGGCTGGCGCTATTACGAGAACCAGAGCTGGCAGGACTTCGCTGTGTTCGACGACACCACACGCGACCCAGCCAGCATGTTGCTCTTCGGCTTCTTCGACGACCAGTGGCGCATGAACCCGGACACCACGTTTGCCGGCATCCCCGACTGGCGGCGGCGCATCCCCGCCCGGACCACGCCCAAGCTGGCGCGGCCCGACGCCACGCGCTCCGAGACCCAGCTCTCCCACGTGGAGCCGCTGCGCATCGACATGCGCAAGGGCACGGCCGGCTTGGACCGAAGCTACCAGGGCAACCCCCTGCGGCCCGGCGGCGTGGAGTGCGCGCGCGGCATCGGCGCGCAGATCGGCTCGGCCCTCACCTGGCGCAACGCCGGCATAGGCCAGCGGTTCAAGGCCCTCGTGGGCGTGGACAACGAAGGCGAAGAGCCCACACCCGAGCGCAAGCGCAACACCCGCGTGCGCTTCGAGGTCTGGGGCGACGGCCGCCTCCTTGGCGCCAGCTCCGTCCTGCGCTGGGACGATCCCCCCGAGGACATGGACGTCGACATCCGCGGCGTTGAATACCTCACCCTGAAGATCACCGCGCGCGGCGGGACGTCGTGGGTCTACGGCAGCGCGTCGTGGGGCGAGGCAAGGGTCACGAGGGAGCGGTGATAGTGGTGTGCGTCAGGCAAGAACAGGCGCCGAGACGGCCGGGCAGAGGGCTCCGAAGGGTTGTGTCTACTGCGGAGCCGTCGGGAGAGTGGAGAACGATCACGTCCCCCCTCGGCGCTTCTGCCCGGTCCCTCGGCCTTCGAATCTCATCACGGTACCTGCATGCCCAAGAGCGTGGAGGCGGCTTTGGCGGCGGGGCGGCTGCTGGCGTTTGACCGCGATCGCAAGCTTCCGGTCGTTCATGTCCAACACCTGGCCACCCGGCTGGGTTCCGCGTTCTTCATCCCTGGCTCGCCCGGCGTGGTGATTCACCTAGGCGTCCTGCCGCTGCCGGGTGAGAAGGTGGTCCAGAAGCGCTTTCCCGACAGCTTCCGTGACGCGGTCCGAGACCGGGGCGATCGGCACGCCTCTCACGTCCTTGGAGGCGCCGCGGGAAAAGAGTATCATGACGGCATCGGGCGGCCGAAGGTGGCGCCGCTCTGATCGGGATTGCGGGAGGCCGGGCTTTGGGCATGGCGGAGCAGGGAGCGGACCCGCGGGCTCGCGTGGCTGTGGTGGATGACGACGACGAGACCCGCATGGCGTTGCGCATTGCGCTGGAAGTGGGGCAGTATCAGGTGGAGACATTCTCCTCGCCCATCGAGGCCATGGCGTGGCTCGACGAACACGAATGCGACTGCATCGTCAGCGACGTGATGATGCCGGGCATGGACGGCGAGGCGTTTCTGGCCGAGCTGAAGCGCCGCAACAGCCAGACTCCGATCATCATCATTTCAGGCCACGGCGACGTGGCCATGGCGGTGCGCTGCCTCAAGGCCGGCGCCTATGACTTTGTCGAAAAGCCGCTGGACCAGGACGTCCTGACCGCCAGCGTCCGCCGCGCCGTTGAGAAGAACGCCCTGGCCAAGGAGACGGCCGCGCTCAAGCGCCGCCTGCGCGACGTGGATAGCGACCGCCTCGGCCGGTTCGGCATGGTGGGCCGCAGCCGGGTCATGGAGGACCTGTACGAGCAGGTCGAGGTCCTGGCGCGGTCCAACGCGCCGGTGCTGGTCTACGGCGAGACCGGCGCGGGCAAGGAGCTCGTCGCGCGGGCGATCCACGACCAGAGCCGCCGCTCCGAGGGGCCGTTCGTGCCGGTCAACGCCGGCGCCCTGCCCGAGACCATGCTGGAGAGCGAGCTCTTCGGCCACGTGCGCGGCGCGTTCACCAGCGCCGAAAGCGACCGCGACGGCAAGCTGGTCACAGCCTCCGGCGGCACGCTGCTGCTGGACGAGGTGGAGAGCCTTTCGCTGTCCGCGCAGATCAAGCTGCTGCGCGTGCTGGAGGACGGCCTGGTCCAGCCGCTGGGCACGGACGACTTCCGCGCCGTGGACGTGCGGCTCATCACCACGACCAAGCTGGACCTGCGCGACCTCGTGAAGACCGGCCGCATGCGCGAGGACTTCTTCCATCGCGTTGTCGTGCTTTCCACGCGCGTGCCGCCGTTGCGCGAGCGGCCGGAGGACATTCCGCTGTTGGTGTCGTATTTCGCGCGCCAGGCTTCCAACCGCAACGAGATTCCCCTGCCCCGTCTGCCCGAGGACGCGCTGATGGAGATGGCGCGCTACAACTGGCCGGGCAATGTGCGCGAGCTCAAGCACGCGGTGGAGCGCATGGTCGTGACGGCCGAGGACGGCGTGGCGGGCCCACTGGAGTTGAACGCCTCGGAACCGCCCCGCCGGATGCTCTCGCTGCCTTCGTCGCGGGGCCGGCTGCGTGACGCGCTGGAGCGGGTCGAGCGCAGCATGATCGAAAACGCGCTGCGCGAGACGCAGGGCGAGGTTTTGTCGGCGGCGCGGTATCTGGGCATCTCGCGCCGGGGGCTTTATGAGCGGCTCGACCGATACGGTCTGAAAAGGGGAGACTTCCGCCCGGAAGCGTGATTCCCCCGGCGGCGCCGCATTTCACAAGGAGCGCCTCATGCGAATCCATGTTTCAAGTTCCGTTGACAACGGGTTGCTGTTAGCGGGAGCGCCGCTGGCGCAGGGCGTGGCGAGGCCGGACCAGGGCTGGACGTTGCGGCTGCCCACGGGCGCACCGCTGCCGCTGTGGTGGGCGGAGCGGGCGTTGTGGCCCGACGGCTCGGTCAAATGGTTATGGCTGCACAGCCGCGTCCCGGCGGGCGAGGCGGAGCTGACGCTGGAGCCGGCCAAAGACGCAAAGCCCGCCACCTTCGCCGGATTGAGCGTGTCGGCGGACAAGGTCGAGGCGCAGGCCAGCGGGTTTCGTTTCGCGGCCTGCCTCGACGGCTTCACGCTCGACGGCGGCGGGGCCACGCTGGTTGTGGAGGACGAGGGCGACATGTTCGAGCCCGCGCCCCCGAAAGCGGAAGGCCGCCGGTTTTTCGAGGTTTTGGAGGACTCGGCCATTGCCCCGCTGATCCGTCTGCGCGACGAAAGCCCCCAAGGCGTGAGGCGCGAACACCTGTTCCGCGTGGACGCCGCGCGCGGCGTCGTGGTCTGGACGCGGCGCGTGTCGCTCATGAGCGGGCCGAGGCACGACCTGCGGCGAATGAGCGCGTCGTTGTCTTTGGCGCGGGGCGTGTGGCGGCTGGCGGCCGCTCCAGGCTCTCGCGCGCTGATGGCGCCCCGTCCGCATTGCCTCACGCTTGACGGCGGCGCGGAGCGGCGTGGCAACCCCGAAGCCCTGCTGGAGACGGACGGCGCCGCGGCTCTGCTGGTCAAGGGGTGGCAGCGCGCGCCGTTTGGTATGGAGGTCAACGGGCGCGCCGCGCGTCTGGCGTTCTACCCCGAGTCCGCGCCTGCGCTGCCTGTCTTGCAGGGCACAAGCTTCCGCCACGTCACGCGGCTGGCCCTGGGCATGGAGGCCGCCGCTTCCGCCCGCGCCGAGACGCGGTGGAGGTGGGACGCGTCGGCGGCGTCTAGCGGCGCCATGGGGCCGCTGGCGCCCAGGGACGAGGACGTGAAGCGGTATTACCCCGGCTTCGATCGAGCTTTCGAATCGGCGATCCTGCATTGCCGGCCCACGCGCCTGGACAAGCCAGGCGGCATGGAGCCGCCCGGCCCGGTCGGCGACCTGGGCGACGAGACGACGCACGACGAGGAGTTCTTCGGCCTGCATCACTACGGCGACTGGCCCATGACCGTCGGCGCCTATGGCGGCAAGCGCCGCATGTACGTGGACAACGAGTACGACGTGGCGTACGCGCTGTTCCAGCACTTCGCCCGCACTGGCCGCTGGGAGATTTACGACCTGGCGCGCCACAGCGCGATCCACATGACGGACGTGGACTACATGGCGCACGCGGCGGACATGCGGTTTCATGGCTACATGGAATACGCCGAAAATCACGCGGACGCGCGCGCGGGAGGCGACGGCGGGCACTACTGGACCGACGGCTACTGGCTGCTGCATTTCATCGAAGGCGACCCCTGGGCGCGCGAGAACGCGCTGGCGCTGACGTCGCGGATCGTAAAGATGTACGACGGTGGCGAGGACGCCGTGCGCGCCGCGTTCACAGGCTGCGAGCGGGTGCTGGGGTGGTGCATGGTGGCCATGTGCGGCACGGCGGAGAACACGCCGGCGCCCGAGGCCGTGGCCACGATGGAACGCATGAGCCAGTACGTGGCGAAGTACATGCGCGACCCGGACGCGGAGTTCGACGGGGTGGACGCCATCGGCGGCAAGCCGGCAAAGTGGTGGCGCGCCGCGGCCCAGGACGGGTGCAAGCCGTTCATGCTGGGCGTGCTGATGGAGGGGCTGGAGCGCTATCACCGCTTGAGCGGCTCCGCCGCGGCCAAGGAGGCGCTGGCCGCGATCGCGTGTTTCTTGCGCGACGTGATGTGGTCGCCCACGGCCGCCGCGTTCGAGTACGAGCGCAACGCCTACAACCAGCGGCACAGGGAAGTCTACCCCACGGTCTCAACTTGCTGGTGACGCGCGGCCTGGCCTATGCGCATGAGGTGACCGGCGACGAGAGCTTGCGGCGGCTGACGATCGAAGCGGCTTACGGCGGACTCTGGACCGTGTTCGGGTCCACGTCCGGCAAGGAGATCGGCCTGGAAGGCCGCACCAGCGGCGCGACGCTGGCCTATTTGGATCTGTGGCGCAGGCGGGACGAGGCGGCTCGCGCCGCGCGCATGACGCCATCCTGCGGCGTGGAGTTCCGCTTTGCCGGCGCGCCGGCCGAACTGCTGCGCGGCGGCGCCGTGCGCGTGGTCAAGGGCCGGCCCGCGTTCGACGGACAGGGGGGGCTGGCCGGCGGCGCGGAGAGCTTCGCCGTGTGCGACGTGGCCAGGCCGTGGACCACGGACCGCGGCCGGATTGCGCTGGAGATCACGCCTTCGGCCACCGTGGCCTATGACGGCGGCGGCAGCGTGGCCACGGGGTGGGCCGCTCTGCATGTGTGCGGCGATTCCATCTCGTCGTCCGCCATCACGGTCATGCACTTCTACGACGGCCTGCACGTGCGCTTCCACGACGCGGAGCGCAAATTGATCGGTGCGCTGGAGGCCAAAGTGGACGGGTGGCCGGCCGGGCAGCGACGGCGGTTCGAGTTCACCTGGACACGCGAGGAGGCGGTGTTGCGCATGGACGGCCGCGAGGTCCACCGCATCCCCATGGGCCGCCGGTTGTCCGGCGCGTTCCGGCGGGTCAGCCTGGGCGCCAAGCCGGGCAATTGGCGCCTGGCCGGCGCGCTGAATCGCTTGGAGATCGAGTTGGACGCGGAGTGAGATGGGCTACTTGGTGGCCGGCGCGGCAAGCCCGTTCCCGGCCCAATCCAGACGCTCGACGCGCAGGCCGCGCCCCGCGGTTACGCCTGTGCCGTTGACCTCCAGGCCGGTCATGTCGGGCGCGTAGACCTCGCAGTAGAGCGTGGCGTCAATCCAGCCGCCGGCCGCGGGCGCCAGAAGGAGCGGGTAATCGCGTCCCGTCGGCGCCACGACCCGGAAGTTGATCCTGGCTTTGTCCGGCGCCTGCACTTGCAGGGACACGCGGAACGTGACCCGCGGGCCCTTGGCGTAGTTCATCTTCCACGCCAGCCGGCCTGCGGCTTTGTCCACGGCCAGGTCGCCTTTTTCTTCGGCCACAACGGTGATCGCGGGCTGGATGACCCACTTGTCGTGCACGCTGGCCTTGCCGTCGCCCTTGCGCCGTCCGCCGTCAGTCGGCAGCTTGTCGGCAAAGAGCTTGCGGATGGTCTCGAACTGCGTCTGAGCGGCGACCTTGGCGCCGGCCACGTTGGGGTGGCCGTTACCGAACCAGTTCATGTCGTTCTCGCGGCCCGCGTCTTTGCTGGCGTCAAAGGTTTTGCCGTCACCGCGGATGCGCAGGTCCCAGTTCCCCGCCGCCGTCTCGCGCTTCATGGCTTCAAATACGTCGCACAGGCCGTACCCGCGCCTTTTGGCCACGGCGCGGGTCTTGTCCCAGTAGGTGTTGTTGCGGGGGTTGCTGTCGGAGCCGAAGTGGGCGGGGTCGAAGTACATGCCCGCTTCGGGGATGATGATGACGCCGGGGTAATCGGCTTCGAGCGTGTTGTAGAGCTGCTCCTGCCACAGTTCGAAGATCTCCGGGCTCATGCGCTTCCAGTCGTTTTGGCCGTAGCGGACGATGGCGATGTTAATCTGGTCAAACCGCGCCAGGACCTCGCGCTGATAGCGGGCGCCCAGAAGGAACTGGCCGATGTAGTCCCCGTCGCGGCCGGCGTTGGACACGCGGACCTTCTGGCCAGGATAGGCCTTGGCCAGCATCTCCTGGAGAAAGACGTTGGACCGCTTGTCCTTGGGCAGGTAGCTGGTGATGACCGTGCTGTCGCCGAAGAGGACGACGTGACACTCGCCGGCCAGGGCCGGGACCGACAGCAGCGCAGCGGTGATCAGGGCGCGGAGCGGCATGGGCGGTCTTTCTGAATGAGAGGAATGGATCAGGGCTTCGCCGGTTCGATCTGCCACACCTTGAAGCTGCCGTAGGAGCAGTCCTCTGTGTGGGCCATCTGGCGCAGGCCGATGAGACCATCCTTCCACACCGGCCCGTACGTCTTGCCGTCGTCGTCAAAGAAGAGCGCCAGGCGGCCGTTGGTCTCCAGGCGGATATGGCCGCCGTCTTTGAGAATGCGGACCGTGTGCGGCCCCGGGCCTTTGCCGGTGATGAGGTCCACGCCGCACGCAGGCAGGTAGAACCCCGCGTTCTTGCGCAGGTTGGCGTTGCCGCGGGGCGTGCCGCCGCCCGCGCTAGAGCAGGCCCAGTACGAAATGTGGTAGCAGTTCAGTCGGCCGCTGTGGTAGTTCGTGAACACCCCGTCGCGGCGCGGCTGGTCCAGGTCGAAGGCGCCGCCGCCGTCCACGCCTCGCGCGCTGAAGAAGACAATGTTCAGGCCGTTGGTGGAGTGCTTGGGCGAGAGCGTGAACTCGAGCAAAAAGTTTTCGGGGAAGACGCGCGTGTTCCACAGGACGAGGTGGTCCTTTTTAGGGTTGTCGCTCACCATGCGCAGAAGGCCGTTCTCGGTCCAGGCGCGGCCTTTGCCCTCCAGAACCCACTCGGCCTTGCCGGGCTGGCGGACGCGCTTGCCGTTTTCGAACAAGGCGTCTTCGGCCACGACGTTGAGGGGCTTGGTGAAGTCGGCTGTGAAGAGGGGGAGGAGTTTGTAGCGGGCGAGGTCGAGGCTGCCCTCATAGCGTGTGAGTCCTTCGCCGCGAAGGGGATTGATGTGGCGCCCCTTGAGCTCCAGGCTGGCGAGAGCGGCTTCGGGCAGGAAGAGGGGGTGGAGCCGGATTGAGCCGACGGCGACGGCCAGGGCTTGCGCGCCTGTCCCCGCGGCGCCGCCGAGTTCGAGATCTCCCGCGGCCAAGGTCGCGGGCAGCCAGGCCTTGCCCGAGTCGGCGAGGCGCATTTCGCCCTGCGACACGCCGTTGAGGAACGTCTCGAGCTTGCCCTGGGCCGCGTCCCAGGCCAGGGCCAGATGGTACCACTCGCCGCCCTTGAGGAAACCCAGCAGCAGATTGCCCTTGGGGGCGTAGCCCTCCGCCGAGGTCATCTGCGCGGCGAGCACGGGATGGCGGGCGGTCTCGGTGAGCGTGATGGTGAACAGCGGGCAGCGCGCCAGCGTGACGGCCACGGGCTGGCCGCTCTGGAAGCGCACGTCGCGCGAGGGGCGGAAGCGGAAGCAGAGAGCGCCTGCCGAGGCGTTCAGCGGGGCGGCGGGGATGACGACGGCCGGTCCTTGGGCGCTGGGCTCGGCGGCTTGGCCTTCGGGGAAGGCGATGAGCCGGGCGCCAGGGCCGAGGCGGACCTGGGGATTGGCGGCCTTGAGCGCGCCGTCGAGGTCGAAGATCACGGGCTGGGACATGGCGGGGCTCCCCATCAGCAGAAGAAGGGCGCCGGCGGCGAGGCACACTCTCAGGCTCCGCATGGCGGGCCTCCTTGGAAAAAGCGCGAAGAGACGCGCTCGGCGCGTCTCCTCGCGCAGACGAAGGCAAGGCCGCTGTGGATTACGCGCCCACCTTGGGCAGCTCGGCCAGGGCCTTGTCAATGGCTTCCTGGGGCAGTTCGAAGTCTTCGAGAAGACCGTCGTGATAGGCTTCGTAGGCGGCGAGGTCGAGGCAGCCATGACCGCTCAGGTTGAAGAGGATGGTCTTGGCTTGCTTGGTCTCCTTGCAACGGAGCGCTTCGTCGATCGCCACGCGCACGGCGTGCGCCGATTCGGGCGCCACGATAATGCCCTCGACTTTGGCGAACAGGCTGGCCGCTTCGAAGACAGCGTTCTGGTGGCAGGCGACGGCCTCGATCATGCCCAGCTCTTTGAGGTGGCTGACGATCGGGGCCATGCCGTGATAGCGCAACCCGCCGGCGTGGATGCCCGAGGGGATGAAGGTGTGGCCGAGGGTGTGCATCTTGAGCAGGGGGGTCATGCCCGCGGTGTCGCCGAAGTCATAGCGCAGGGGCCCGCGTGTGAGGGTTGGGCAGGCGGCGGGCTCGACGCCGATAAAGCGGATGTTCTTGCCTTTGATCTTTTCGGGCACGAAGGGCAGCACAATGCCCGCGAAGTTGCTGCCGCCGCCGCAGCAGCCGATCACGACATCCGGGTAGTCGCCCGTTCCCTTGAACTGCTTCTGGGCTTCGAGGCCGATGACGGTCTGGTGCATGAGCACGTGGTTGAGCACGCTGCCCAGGGAGTACTTGGCGTTCTTGCTCTTGACCGTGGTCTCGATGGCTTCGCTGATGGCGATGCCCAGCGAGCCCGTGGACTTGGGGTTCTTGGCCAGGATGGCGCGGCCGGTTTCAGTCTCGGCGCTGGGGCTGGGCGAGACTTCTCCGCCCCAAACGTGCATCATGGCCTTGCGGTAGGGCTTCTGGTCATAGCTGACGCGCACCATGAAGACCTTGCACTTGATGCCGAAGAGCGAGCATGCGTAGCTGAGGGCCGACCCCCACTGGCCCGCGCCGGTCTCCGTGACGATGCGCTCGGTGCCGGCGACCTTGTTGTAGTACGCTTGGGCCACGGCCGTGTTGGGCTTGTGGCTGCCGGCCGGGCTGACGGACTCGTTCTTGTAGTAGATGCGCGCCGGCGTGCCGAGCGCCTTTTCCAGACGGTCGGCGCGCACCAGCGGCGTGGGCCGCCACAGGCGGTAGACGTCCAGAATCTCCTGGGGGATGTCGATCCAGCGCTGCTGGGAGACTTCCTGCTCGATGAGGTTCATCGGGAAGATGGCGGCCAGGGCTTCGGGGCCGATGGGTTTGCCGGCGCCCGGGTCAAGGGGGGGAGGCAGGGGCGAGGGCAGGTCGGCCTGGACGTTGTACCAGGCGGTCGGCATCTGGCTCTCGGGGAGCATGATCTTCTTTTCAGCCATGACCGCATCCTATCTGAAGGGCACACGGGAACACGTCTTGCCGGGCAAGACGCCGAAAACGAGAAAGTATTATGGCGGGCGGCTAAACAAAGTTCAAGCGCGGAAGGGCTTGGCCGGGGTGATGACCATCTCCAGCGCGCTGCCGGGCTGGCGGAGGGCTTGGATCAGGCCGCGGCTGAGTTGATTGGCCGCTTTGGAGGCGCGCACGCCCAGGGTGCGCTCGGAGCGGAAGCTGGACTTGCGAAATACGATTTCGCGGCCCGGAACGAATTGGCCGTTCACGCCACAGGTGAAGCTTTCCTCGGCGCCGCCGCACCGGAGATGGACGTGGAGCTTGCGGTAGTTGAGCAGTTGGGCCAGCGCGGCCGCGTCGAACTCGGCGGCCACGCCGATAATGCAATCCCCGCGCTCCGTGACGCTGGGGTCGCGCGTCACCTCAATGGTCGCGTCATGGAGTCCGAGGATGGAGGGACTGCCCCGGGCCGTGACGCGGACCTGGTCCGCCGCGTCGGCGACCGCCGGCTTGGACATGCTCAGGAGCAGAGACTCGGGTTCGGCGGCAACGGAACAGCGCCCGCCAGCCGAGGCCATAACCAGCAGAAACTGGCGGGGCCGGCGTTTGGCGAGAAGCCTTCCCCAGCCCAGAGGGGCCTGGCGCAGGTCCGCGTTATCGAGCGCTCGGACGCGGGAGATCTCTAATCCGCTTTGGCGCCAGGCCGGGGCCATGACGTCCAGAACGTGTTGCTCCGTCAGCGGAGGCAGGCCAAGCTGGCGCATCATGGCCGGCTCGTACTTCTCGCTGTAGCACAACAGCATCTCGACGGCCGCGCCCGGCGCCGCCAGGGATATCAACTCCTTGAGGAAGCCCGGTTCGCTGAGAACGGCGGCGCGGAGCAGAGACCCCCAAGGCAGAAAGATCGTGATGTGGTTGGCGGCGCCGGCGAGCTCGGGGGGCATGGCCTCTGCCGGCGCCAGGACAAAGAGCGCGTTCTCCAGGCCGCCGCGGCTCGGCTTGCGCCGTGTCCGGGACGAGGCCTCGCGAAAGTTGCGCGCCTCGGCGTCCAGCGCCACGCACAGCCAGCCGGGCAGGCGGCGCGCCGCCTCGCACACAAACTGCCCCGACCCGGCCCCGATGTCCACCAGGACCGCCTCGCGTTCCGCCGCCGCAAGCCGGAACGCCTCCGCCGTCATCTCCTCGATGTGTTTGCCGCGGACGATTCTCATGAGCGAAGAACGTAGGCGAGGCAGGCGAGGAAGTCAAGGGGCCGGGGGACCGGCCGGGCAGGAAATGGCCGAGTTCCGCTGTTCCTGCCGTTGACCAGGCCGCGGGGTTGTGCTGTAATCGCGGGGTAACGTTGTCGCGGCGCTTGTTTCTGGCCAGGGGGGCTTTGAGAAGGACAGAGTTCCATGCCAATCAGCGTGAAGTGCTCTTGCGGCAAGGCGCTGAGCCTTCCGGATTCGTTTGCCGGCAAGAAGGTCAAGTGCCCGATGTGCGGGCAGGCGATCCAGGCGCCCGCGGCGGCCGCGGCGAGCCAAGCCGGCGCGGCCGCGCCCGGCGCCGCGGGCGCCAAGGTGCGCGTCGAGTGCGAGTGCGGGGCCGCTCTGAGCGTTTCCGCGGCCTATGTCGGCAAGAAGATCAAGTGTCCCCGGTGCAGCCAGCCCGTGCTGGTGGGCGGCGGGCCGGCCAAGGCGGCGGGGTCGGCGTTGTCGGGTCTGGAGCCTAATCCGGAGGGCGACGGCCGCGGAGAGGATGACGGCCGGGGCTACGAAATCCCCAAACCCAAATGCAAACGCTGCGGTCATGAGATGGAGCTGGCCGCGCTGGTCTGCGTGGCGTGCGGGCTGAACCAGAGCACGGGCGAGTCGGTGGCGGGCTTTGATGGCGTGGTGAAGAAGGAGAAGGGAGCCGGGTTCTCTTTGCCAAAGGACAAGCTCATCATTATTGTGGTCGCCGTGGCGGTTGTGGCTGGAGGGGCGTTCGCGGCGCGCCATTTCCTCGGCAAGGGCAGGAAGCCGGCCTCGGCCCCCCCGGTGCCGGCTGCGCCGGCCAAGCCGGCCGAGGCCAAGCCGCCGGAAGCAAAGCCCTCGGATCAGCCACCCAAACCCGCCGAGCCCGAGGCCAATCCGGCTGAGGCCAAAGCGCCGGTCATGGAGAAGGTCGAGGCCAAGCCGGTCATGGGCGCGCCGGGCGAGTGGTTCTTCGACAGCATGATGAAGGCTGCCGTGCGCACGCAGGACAAGATGATCCTGACCGCCACGCAGCAGGCCGTGGACGCCTTCAAGGCGGAAAAGGGATCGCTGCCCAGGTCCATGGAAGAACTTGAGAAGGCGGGGTACGGACCGCTGCAGAAGCCCAGCGGCGACGTCGTGCTGGGTCTGGACCGCCAGACCGGCCAAGTGGGGCTGTATCGGTTGAAGAAGTAGACCTGCGCCCGGCAACGGGCCAGCTTGAGGGAAATCGGGCAAGCATGGAACAAGGCTGGGCAAAGGCGTGGCGGCTGTGGGCAACGGGCCTGGCCGTGGCCGTCGTGTTGATCTTGGCGAGTTGGTTGTGCCGGACTCCCGAAAGCCTCCTGGTCGAGTCGGACCCGGCGGGCGCGACGGTGTATCTGAACGGTGTTTGCGCCGGAGCCACGCCCCTGCGGCTGGACGGGCTGGCGCCGGGGCCGCACGTGCTGGCCTTGGAGCGCGCGGGCAACGCGCCCTATCGGGAGGCGCTGGACCTGGCGCAATTGGGGGGCGGGCTGTGGCGGAGGGCCATGGACCGGTTGGAGGGGCGGACCCCTGTCGTCAAGGCGCGGCTGGCGCCCGCGGGCGCGGCCACGCTGGTTGTGACCAGCCTGCCCGCCGGCGCCCAGGCGGCCGTGGACGACCAGCCGGCCGGGTTGACGCCCCTGCGGCTGGAGAACGTGGCGCCAGGCCGCAAGCGTGTGCGGGTTGTCCTGGCCGGGTATGAGCCGGTCACGCTGGACGTGGAGGCCGAGGCTGGGAAGGAGACGATTGCTCACGCTCGGCTGACGTCGAAGATGGTTGAGATTCTGAAGGCGCGGCTTGAGAAGGACAAGGACAACCTTCAGGACCACGTGGATCTGTCGCACCACTACCTGGTGATGGGCGAACACGCGCAGGCGGCCGCGGCGCTTTGGGAAGGCTACAAAGTCATCGAAGAGGGCCGCGTGAAGGTCTATCCGGGCGAGGACGACAAGCCGGAGGCGCGGTTCTACCACGAGTGCTGGAAGACGTACACGGATCAGCACTACTACCCGCCCGAGGGCAGCGAGGTCATCCGCGAGGCGTGCATGGCGATCATGCGCAAGGCCGCGGCGCGCGACCCGAGGGGGTATGCCTCCAAGCTGCTCAAGCAGATGGAGGCCTACACCAGCAAGCGGGGGAAGAATTAGGCGGCGGGAGGAGGCTGGGCGATGCGGAACGCGAAGCCAGCCGCGCATGACCGAGGCGGCAGGGTTCTCCGCCCCGCGTCCATGGCCCTGAGCAAGTCCAGGCCCGTCATCGCGGGGCGCTCGATCTACACGCACGGCATGGAGGGGCTGAGCGACGTCCATGCCGCGTGCGAGCTGGGCGTCGTGGCGCGCGGCCCCATTGGGCGGCGGGGGCCTTGGGGAGCGGTGATGATGGAACGGGGCGGCGTTTGGTTCTCGGGGCCGTGGGAGCCGCACGGATACGATTACGTCCGCCAGCCCGCAGAGGCCTACGTCTTCGAGTTCCCGCTGTCGTTGCTCCTCAACTCTCTGCCGGACGCCATGAGGTTGTCTCTGCCCTTTGTCCGGCCGGCGATCCGCGCGTCGTTGCAGCCTTCGAGTTCCGAAGACCGGGAGGCGGCCGCAGGCGCGGCCAAGGCGCTGTACGAGCAGATCACGGCGGCGCGGGAGGGCTGGGCCCTTTTGTCGCAACTGGACCTGCTGCGGCTTCTGGCGTGGCTGACGCGCCGTGTTTCCGAGCCCGTGTTCCGCGATTCGGGGGCCAGCGCGGTGGCCCGCGTCATCCCAGTCATCGAGATGGTCCAATCCCAGCTCGGCGAAAAGATCACGCTGGAATCCGCGGCCGCGCATCTCCACGTCAGCCGGTCCAGCTTCGCGGCCACGTTCACCCAGGCGATGGGCATGCCGTTCGCGAAGTACCTGTTGGAGTGCCGGCTTCAAAGCGCGTGGCAGGAACTGCTTTCAGGCGAGGACAAGTTGCAAGCCATTGCGCGCCGTTGCGGGTTCCACGACAGCAGCCATCTCTCGCGTCACTTCCGGGCCCGCTTTGGGGTGGCGCCCGGTCGCGTGCGCCGTGAGCGAGGCGAGGCGCGCCGTTAGCGGCCCGTTGAAAAAGACACCGCGCCGGCGGGGACATGGCGCCTCAGCCCGCCAACGGCGGGATCGCAACGTGTCCCCGGAACAGACGCGACATGTTCAACTTAGGGCCAGGCGCTTCGGGGCCGACCCGGCGGCGCATCTGCGGCGGCGGGCTCATCCTGGACGAATATACAATAATTGGCGACTGCGCTGCATGTGTTACTTCGCGACCTGAAGGGCTTCCTGGGATAGAATCTTGAATGGATCTTGAACGCGGTGCGCTTGGAACCTAAGCAGGGGGTACAATCCAAATGGCCATGGTCGCAAGACACAAAGCGGCGGGGCAGAGGGAGGGCAGGCAATGAACGCGCGGAACGCTGCGCCAGGCCGTGGCAACGCCTTCACGCTGATGGATCTGTCCTTCTACGGACTCAGGGAAGTGACGAAGCGTGAACACAAGGCGTTCACACTTATCGAACTGCTTGTGGTGGTGGCGATTATCGCTATCCTGGCGGCCATGTTGCTGCCCGCGCTTTCGGCGGCCAGGGAAAAGGCGCGGCGGGCCGGATGCCTTGCCAACCTCAGCCAACTGGCCAAGGCCGTCGAGAGCTACACCGGCGACTACTCCGGCTATTACCCGTGCTGGGCTGGCTGGACCAACAACAGCCCTGGCGGCTACACGTGGTGTTCGAGCAGCACGGGGACGGCGACGCCGGTCTGGGACAGCTCTTGCGCGCTGAACCACAGCGCGGCCAGCCAAGTCACCAGCCCGGCGCCCTGGAACGATAACATACAGCAGTACCCCTCCAACCTTCGCGCCATGTATCAGGCCAAGCCTTCGGACACGCCTATCAACCTGGGCTGGAACAATTCGCGCTGGCTCCCGGCCTCGTGCTGGCGCGCCATCGGGTTCGCGCCCCAGAGCTACCGCGCCAACGACCTGAACATGGGGCCGGTGAACCTGGGGCTGCTGCTGACCGGCGGCCAACTGACGGACGTGCGTTCGTTGTACTGCGGCAGTTCGGACAACATGCTGAGCGACGCGTCCGTTGTCAGCACCGACGCGCCGGCGTACCGGCTGGCGCACTGGCAAGGGGCCGGGGGCTGGGGGGCGGGCACGCTGCACTACGGCAAGTGGTCGGATCTGAAGCCGGTTTCGGGCGCAAGCGTCTACAGCCTGTGGGCCTTTGCCAGCTACAGCTACCGCAACGCGGCCACGAGTTTCTACAACGGCTGGCACGTCTATCAGGAACCGGCCGTGCCCCGGGTCAAGCCAGTGACGCGCGTTACGACTAACGGCCCGACCTTCAAGACCGCCCGCCAGCTCGGGGCGCGGGCGCTGGCTTCGGACACCTTCAGCAAGGGCACGGGCGCGGACGCCTATGGGCGGCGCATCGCCAGCGCCGCGGACGCGGACCCCGTGGGCTCGCGCATCGCGGGCTATGGTCTGACCGGCCACAAGGACGGTTATAACGTGTTGTACGGCGATGGCAGCGGCCGCTGGTTCGGGGATCCGCAACAGAGCATCATCTGGCATCGGCAGGGCTACCTGACCAACAACGTGCTTGTCAGTCAATGGGCCACCGGCGCCTATGCGGGCTGTCTGCTCTCCCACAACTTTCTATACAGCATCTACAACGGCCTCTTCACGCCGGTGGCAGGAGGGCTGGACGTTTTCGGGGCTTCGCCCTATGACGTGTGGCATTCGTTTGACGTGGCCGGCGGCGCCGACGCGCCCTGATGTTCTCCGTCGGGGGCACAGGGGGAGACAGCGGAGTGAGGCGGCGGGTTTTTCGCCTTGTGAAGGAGACACCATGAAACGAGCGTTTGTCATTGTCGCGCTTCTGGGCGCCGCGGCCTGGGCGGCCGATGAAAAGCTCCTGCTGCTGACGGCGAACGGCCGGGGCAACGCGCAGTACTCGCAGTACAAGAACGCGCCCTTGGCCGATTTGCCCGGGGCCGGCTACTACGCTGTGCCTGAGATGGACATGGAGAAAAGCTCGGAGAAGAACCCTGTCCCGTTTGACAAGGGAATCCTGACGAACGGAGACACGTCGAGCGACCACAAGCGCAACCCGCGTCCTTACACCCACTGGTCGAACAAAAAGCAGGGCGAGCTGTTCTTCGAGTTTGGCCAAGCCTGCCAGATCCGCAAGGTCCGCGTGTTTCTGCAAGAGGGGCCGGCCGTGGGGTGTTCGCGGATCCGCATCTATGACCGTGGCAATCCGCTCGAGTTCCCGGAGGCGCTGCTGATGGCTCAATTCGACGGTCCCAAGCCGGGATGGAACGAGTTTGGCGGCCTCGACCGGCTTGTCGAAGGGCTGCGCCTTGTGCTGGACGCGGCGCCGGGCAAGCCCTATCTGACCGTGGCCGAGGTCGAGGTGTGGGGCGCCCCCGCCGCGCGCGACAAGTCCGCGCCCGCCTTGGCGGGGCCAGCGCCGGCCGCGGCGGCGTCCGGCGGCGCGGCTCCGCGGGCGTTCGATTTTGGCACGGAGAAGTCGCCCGTGGCGCCGGGCTTCACGCGCGTGTGGCGCGACACGGCCTACACCCGCGAGGCGGGCTATGGATGGGTTGTGCCTCGGGGCAGGACGGGCCAGCATCTGGACAACAGCGCCTTTACGCCGCCGAGCAAGGTGGTGGCCGGTCTGCTTGACCGCGACCGCGGCGAGACGCTGAAGGGCATGGTCGAGGACGCGCTGCACCGCGATTTTGTGGGCGCCCAGGCGGCCTACCACACGCAGACCCGCCACGAGTTCGCGGTGGACATGCCCAACGGCCGCTATCTGGTGGCTACCTTTCACGGCGACGTGCACTTCGGCCATTTCGGGACGCAGCGGTTCTCGATTGACGCGGAAGGCCGGCGCGTGGTTCAGGACCCGTGGTTCCCGGGGGTCAAAGGGCGGTGCGAGTTCGAGGTGGACGTGGATGACGGACAGCTCAACCTGGTGTTTGACGGGACGGACGCGGACATGGCCAAGCGGCACTGGGGATGCGGGGGCGTGATCGTCCTGGCCGCTGACAACGCCCGCGAGCGCGATCAGGCGCGGCGCCAGCTTGCGGCCGTGCTGGCGTCGCTGGACGAGGCGCGGGAAAAGGATTTCAAGGCGGCCTTTGTCGAAAAGCCGCACGTCGAGAAAAACCCCATGCCTGCGCCCAGCGAGCAGGACAAGGCGCGGGGCTTCATGGTGTTTGTCCCGAACTGGATGGAGATGGTTTACCCCAACACCGTGCCCACGCCGGCCAGCCAAGGGCGGGCGTTGAGCGCGTTTGCCTGCCGCGGCGAGCGAGAGCCTTTTACCGTGGCCGCGCGCTCGGTGGCCGCGGTGCGCGGGCTGTCGGTGTCGGTGTCGGAGCTGCGCGGGCCGGGCGTCATCCCCGCATCCGCCTTTGACGCGCGTCTGGTCCGCTATCATCCGCAGCGCATCGGATCGAGCTGGAGCCGGGAGTGGCGCGTCATGCCGCAGATCCTCGACCCCGCCCGGGCTGTGGACATGGAGCCCGGCGCCACGCGCCAGTTCTGGCTGACCCTGACCGTTCCGCGGGATGCGGCGGCCGGCGTCTATGCCGGCGAGGTTGTCCTCAAGAGCGAGGCCGGGGCCGCCAGGCTGCCTTTGCGCCTGGAAGTCCTGCCCTTTGATCTGGCGGCGCCGGGCAAGTGGGTGGGGATGTACTGGCACGTGGATCGCTGCCGCGACCGCGAGGAGATGAAGCGGCATCTGGCCGACATGCGCGCGCACGGCATGAACACCATCGCCGGCACGCCGCCTGCTCCCAAGATGACGCTCAAGGACGGCAAGCTGGTCATGGACGCGACGGAGACCATCGAGTTCCTGGACCTGCTCAAGAGTGAAGGATTCACCGGTCCCGTGCCCTTTGATTGGAGAGAAGAGGCGCTGGCGAAGCGGCTCTTTGGGGCCGATCGCGTCAAGGAGGGGGTGAAGGCGCTGGTCACGGAATGGCTGAAGATCACCAACCGCCCGGGCGGGCCGCCGCTGATGTACTATCCGGTGGACGAGATCGGCAATCACGCGGACCGGCAGAAGGAGTTCAACCACAAGGCGGCGCTGATCCGGCAGGTTCTCGAGGCCAAGATCTATTGCACGGTGAACAAGTTCGATGCTGGCGAAAAGTGCGTGGAAGGCATTGACTACTGGTGTTCGAACATACCTTTCACGCTGGACCAGGAGAAGTATGTCCGCGACCACGGCAAGGTGTACATGCGTTATGGGTCGCACTACACCAAGGACCCGCGCAAGGCGCGCAACAGCGCGGGCTTCGGCTTTTTCCGCCGGGACGCGGCGGCCATGTACTACTGGCACTACCAGCACATATGCGGCGATCCCTTTGACGATCTGGACGCGAACTGCCGGGAGCACTGCGCGGCCTACCCCGGCCCGGACGGCCCCATTCCCACGCTGGATTGGGAGGGCGTGGGCGAGGGTGTGGACGACCTGCGCTACATCAACACGCTGAACCTGGCGATAGAGCAGGCGAAGAAGCGGGGCGGACCCGCGGCCGCCGCGGCCGAACGCGCCCGGGGCGAGTTGAAGGCGCTGCTGGAGGCGGACACGACCACGAGCGCCTATGACTTCATGAGCAAGTTGAGTGACGACGAGTTTCACGGCCTGCGGCGGAAGGTGGTGGATTTGATTCTGTTGGTGAGCGGGGCGAAATAGGGGGAAGGGCGGCAGGGACAGCAAGGACGGCGCAGACGGAAGAAACAGAACAGGCCGGCGTCCTCGGCGGGACGCCGGCCTGGGTTGTTGGGTGCGGCTCTCAGGCGCGGAGGAATTCCTCGAAGGCGCCGCCGAAGAGCAGGTTCACGTCGCGTTCGATCTCCGCGGACGTGGGCTGCCAGCCCGTGGCCACCAGGTCGGCGTATTTGTCCTCCAGGACTTGTCCGATGACGATGCGGGAGTGGGCCCACTTGTAGATGAGCTGATCGAGCACGCGGGAATCGGAGTGCTGGGGCGTGACGGACAGGCCGAGGGTCTCGATGCGCTCGCGGGTGATCTCGTTGATGATGGAGGGGTTGTTGAGGAACCACCAGCAGCCAAAGACGTGGAGGTTGCGGAACTTGCGCGCCGCGATGCAGCACTCGTGCTGGTTCTCGCGGGCGAGGAAGGTGACGAGGAACTTGTTTTCCGGGCGCTGGGCGCAGAGGTTCTCGACCGCCTCGATGCGCGACTTGCCCACGCCGTCGCCGGCCAGGCGCAGGCCGGGGTTGATGAGCTTTTTGACGCCGATCATCATGGCCAGGGGCAGACGCCGTTCGCGGCCGATGGGCAGGAAGCACGCGTCGAGGACGCGGCCGGCCGCCGAGTCCTCGGGGTACATGAACGTGGGCGGCAGCGAGGCGGCCATGTAGAGGGGATTCATGCGCTCGATCCAGTCCGTCAGGAACCGGCGGATCTCGGCGCAGTCGGCCTTGGCCAGCGCATCCGTGGCCTTGTAACCGAGGCTGTTGAGGGTCTTGAGGGCGGCGGGCAGGTTGACGAGCAGCTCGTCCACGCGCAGCGCGGTCTTGAAGCGGGGGTCCGGTTTGACGCCCTTCTCCCACACCGCGCGCTCGGCCGGATCAAAGGGGTTGTTGGTCATCACGACATACTTGGCGCGGGAGAGGCGGAACACGTCGTCCACGTGCTGCTCCACCGTGCGCGACGCGTAGTAGCGCCGGAAGGCGGCCAGGTCGCGCGAGGCCACGTCCAGGCCCATGCTGCGCAGGCAGGTCAGCACGCCGCGGCAGGACTCGGAAATGGGCGAGCGTTCGACGAAGAGCTTCTTCCAGATCAGGTCGGCCTGGGCGGTCTTGGACATGGCCCAGAAGTCCTCGTACTTCATGTCGAGGACGCGGAACGTCTCGGCCACGAGGTAGTGGTAGGTGATCAGCTCATCGGCGCCCCAAAGGAGCAGGCCGCCGAAGGCTGGGGGGTAGATGTGCGTGTGGATGTCGATGATGGGGACCTGGGCCACGATGCGGCGGACCGCCTGGCGGACGGCGGACTCGGTGGTGAAGGTTTCCATGCGCGGTTCCTGTACAAAGGGAGGGGAAACAACGGAAGCACAGAATACCGCAAGCCGGCCGAAGGAGGCAAGGCCGCGACCCTTTGAGGCTGGGGGGTGCAGATACTCAGAGTAGGTAGCTTGCGGTCAAGCAGCGCGGCGTCACATTGACGCCTGGGGGGCGGGGCGGTATATTTTTAATCTTTGTGCCCTCTATTGTTGTGGAGTGATTGCGTTGCCGATCGAATTGGATGCTGGGGAAGCGAAGCAGCTTGAGTCGGTGTGCCGGCGGGCGCGGCGGTCGGTGTTGCGCATGGCGCACGCCGGCCGGTGCGAGGGTCTGTCTGGGGCGCTGTCGCTGGTGGACATGCTGGTGGTGCTCTATCACAAGTGTCTCTACGTTGATCCGGCGAATCCCCAACTGCCAGACCGCGACCGGCTTGTGTTGAGCAAGTCCCACGCCTCCGCCGCGGCGTTGGCGGTGATGGCGGAGCGCGGCTATTTTGCCCCGGACAGTCTGTTGACGGAGACCGACCCCGGCAAGTGGCTCGACGCGCCGGACGCGTCGCCGGGACAGGGTCTGTCGGTGGCGCTGGGCATGGCGCTGGCGGCGCGCATGGGCCAGCACCCTTGCCACGTTTACGCGGTGGCGGGCGACGGCGAGCTGCAGAACGGCGAGATGTGGGAGGCCGTGATGTTCGCCGGCGCGCGAATGCTGGACAACCTGACGCTGTTGGTGGACCGGAACGGTCTGCAGGGATCGGGCCGGGTGGATGACCAACTGACCTTGAACCCGCTGCCTGACAAGTTCAGGGCTTTCAACTGGAACGTGCTGATCGTGGATGGTCACAATGTGCGGGCGCTGACCCACGCGATTTCGCTGGCCCGGGAGTATATCAACGTGCCGACGGTCGTCATCGCGAACACGGTCTCGGGCAAGGGTTTTGGCCTGGCCGAGAACCGCGAGGAGTGGCGCAGGCGCCGGGTGACCGCTGAGGAGTTGGCCCAGGCGATACAGGAGCTGAGCGGCGAGTGAGCGCGCAAGATATATTGATGGAAGGGTTGCTGGAGCTGGGGCGCAAGGACGCGCGGGTGTTGCTGCTGGATTGCGACGAGACGGACCTGACCGGCGCGCTGAAGTTTCGCGACGCCTTTCCGGAGAGGTTCCTGCAGGCGGGCGTTTCGCCGGCGAGCCTGGCGGGCATGGCCAAAGGCCTGGCCGCGTCGGGTGAGTTCACGCCCGTGATGGCGGGCCGGGCGGACACCGTGGCGCGGCGTATGACGGACCACCTGGCGGCCATGTGCGGCAACGGCCGGCGCGTGAAGTTTGTCGGGCTCGTGAAGCCGGGCGAGGGTTCGGGCCGGGACCTGGCGCTGATGCGCGCCCTGGGTTCCGTGGCCGTGTATGAGGCGGCGGACGCGCGCGACGCGGCGGGTCTGCTGGCCGAGTTCGCCGCGGCCGGCGGCGCGGGCTATCTGCGCGTGCCGCTTTGGGAAGGGCCGCAAGGCGCCGGGCCAGCGTCTCTGGCGCGCACGGCGGCGTTGCGCGAAGGCGACGACGTGACGCTGCTGGCTTCGGGCTTTGCGCTGGCCGCGGCGTCGAAGGCGTGCGAGAAGCTGGCCGCGCAGAAGGTGAAGGCGCGCTTGGGCCATGCGCGGGCTTTGAGCCCGCTGGATCGCGGCTACGCGCTGGACGCCTCCCGTCACACGCTGGGCATCGTCACCGCGGAAGACCATTGGCCCGAAGGCGGGCTGGGGTCGGCCGTGGCGGAGTGCGTGTCGGAAGAGCGGCCTTGCGTGGTGAAGCGCGTCTGCCGCGTCAAAGGGGCGCCCACCACGGAGGAGGCTCTGCTCGACGACATGGAGCGGCGCATTCTGGAAGCGGCGAAGTACATTCTAGAGAACGCGTAGGCGGGGCGAAGAACGGCAAGGACACACATGACAAGGGCCGAGGGCGGGGCGCGCGCGGCCCTGTTCGTTTCGTGCGTCCGGCACGTCTGACAGGCCGGACAAGTTCGACGTGTCCGACAGCGCCTGCGCCCGCGCCTATGCCTTCGCCGCCAACGACAACCCCCCGTCCACGGCGATGACCTGGCCCGTGAGGTAGGCGGCCGCGTCAGAGAGGAGGAACACAGCCAGGCCGGCGGCGTCTTGCGGCGCGCCGTAGCGGCGCAGGGGGATGCGGTCCAGGAGGCGGCCGGCTTCGCGCTGATGAAGGGCGGCGGTCATGGGCGATTCGATGCGGCCGGGGGCGATGGCGTTGGCGCGGATGCCCTTGGGGCCGAACTCGACCGCCAGGGCGCGGACCAGCGATTCCATGGCGCCTTTGGTGGCGGCGTAGGCGGCCTGGCCGGTGGAGGGGACGCTGGCCGCGATGGACGTGACGGCCACGATGGAACCGCTGCGTTGGACGAGCATGGGGCGGGCGGCGGCGCGGCAGAACGACACCGCGGACAGCAGGTTGACCCGCAGCAGATCTTCCCACGCTTCCTCTTTTTGCCGCACAAAGAGGCTGTCGCCCGTGACGCCGATGCAGTGGACGAAGCCGTCGAGCCGGCCGAAGCGGTCCGCGGCCGCGCGCACCGCGTCCTGACACGACTGGGGCGAACGGCCGTCGGCCTGAACCGCGAGCGCGTCGGGGAGCTGACGCCGCAGGGTCTGGGCCGCATCCTCGCGGGAGAACCACGTGAAGGCCACGCGCGCGCCCGCGGCGGCGCAGGCCTGAACCACGGCGGCGCCGATGGCGCCCGACCCGCCCGCGACGAGGACCGCTTTTCCGTTCAGGTTCATGTGGCGCTCTCTCCGGCCGGCGCGGGCGGGGCTTTGGGACGGTTCCTCCATCCCCGGGCGCGGATCCACTGGATGATGATGTGGACTTCCTCGATCCGCAGCAGCCAGCAGGCGGCGAGAAACACGATGGCTGAGAGGCCGCCTGGCAGGGCCACGCGGCCCAGCTTGGCCAGCTCGAAGCGGACGCGGCTGGCGAAGGAGGCGGGCCGGCGGGCCGGGGCGGCGTCGGTGGCTTGGAGGCTTGCGCCGCGGGGCGCGGGCGCTTCGGCGGTGGCTTGTGGGGTCGCGGCGGCGGGCGCTGCGAGGCGGGGGAGATGGGCGCGGGGCTTGAAGAGGCGGTCGCCGGCCCACTGGCCCGCCCACGCGGCCAGGGCCACGGCCGCTGTCACCACGGCCAGCTTGAGCCAGAACGCGGCGGCGCGCTCGACGGCCGCTGATCTGACGCGGATCATCAGCATGAGGATGAGGTTCTTCAGAGCGCGCGTGGCGGGGAAGGAGATGAGAACGATCCAGAAGACCTCGGCCGGGTCGCTGTAGCCGAGGAGTTGGATGAAGACGTACATGAAGGCGACGTGGACGACGGCCACGAGGATGCCCAGCGCGGTGGGCGCCACGACGCGCTGAAGGCTGAAGTAGGTCTGCATGAGCACGTTTTCGATGGCGTAGAAGAAGAGGCCGGAGGCGTGGATGGCGATGGCGGCGCCGGCCTTCCATGTGTCCTGCGCCGACCAGGAGCCAGGGTCGAAGATGAGCTGCATGAGCGGGGCGCCGCAGACGATGAGAAAGGCCGTGAGCGGCACGAAGCCGAGCGCGATCATGCGGATGGAGCGGTGGTAGAGGCGGCCGAATCCATCGGAGTCTTTGCGCGCGGCCAGGTCGCAGAGATAGGGGAACATGGCAATGGACAGCGAGTAGGCCACGAGGATGGTGGGGAGGTTGACGACCTTTTTGGCCAGTTCGATGGAGGCGAAGTCGCCGCCTTCGGTGAAGGACTGGAAGTAGGCGCCCATGATGTCGCGGTAGCGGGCGAAGAGCACGCCCACGATGAGCGGCGCGGCCAGCGCGGCGAACCGGGCGGCGGCGGTGGCGGCGTTGCGCGTGCGCGCCCACAAGACGCCGGCGTAGGCCCAGCCGATGAGCAGGCCGCCGGTGATGATGGTGAACCCGCGCGGCGCCCAGGCCGGGGCGAATCGGGCGGCGGCCACCCACCCGCCGAACAGGGCCAGGAACAGCGCGGCCAGGCCCAGCTCGATGCCCAGGCGGCGCCAGGTGATGGACGGGAGGCGGAACGTGTAGAGCGACCGGCGCGGCCAGAGGCCGGCGGCCAGCACCACCGCCTGGGCGGCGCAGGCGCAGAGAAAGGCGGCGATAATGGGGACGGCGGAGGTGGAGTCGCGCAGCGCGTAGATGAGGCCGAAGAGGCCCAGAGCCCAGACGAGTTTGTGGGCGGCCTCGGCCGCGGAGGGGAAGCTGAAGACCTTGTAGCTGTTGAAGATGGCGGTGGCCATGACCGCGAAGACCAGGACCAGCGCGCCGGGCGCCATGCCGCGCAGCATCTGGACGGCCAGGTCGCGCCGGGCGCCGCTGAAGCCGGGGACCAGCGTGTCCACGATGGGGCCGGCGAACGCCCAGCACGCGGCCGAAAGCGCCACGCCGAGGCCGAGGCTGAGATTGCCGACCGTGGACGCCAGACGCCAGGCCGTCTGTTCGCCCTGGCGCTCGCGCTCTTCGGCGAAGATGGGCATGAAGGCGGGCATGACCACCTTGAGCGCGGTGGAGTAGACCACGAGGTAGAGGATGATGCTGTAGACCTGCATGTAGGCGGCGGTGATGTCGCCCAGGCCGTAGTAGCGGCTGACGATGAGGCTCATCAGAAAGCCGCCGAACTTGTGGAACAGGCCGAAGAAGATGAGAACGAACATTCCCTTGGCGATGCGGCTGCCAAGATGGGCGTGGGCGTGAGCGTCAGTCATGAACGTGGGGCCCCCCGGGCGGCGAGATTCGGTGAGGACGAAGCGAAGAAGCGAAGCGAGCGCTCGACGATTTCGTTTTCCCAGGCCAGTGAATAGTAGCTGTGATTCGCGCCTTCGACAAGATGCCAATCGGCGGCCAGGCGCCGGCGCTGATAGAAGTCCATGAAGTGCTCTCGGCCAGCCATGCCCTCCGGGTCCTTGCTGCCGTGGATGAAGAGGATGCGCGCGGGGCAGGCGGCCAGCTCCTCCAG
>CAYYEE010000009.1:0-26722 GCA_964470775.1 uncultured Planctomycetota bacterium
CGGCCCCCCCCCCCCCTCCCCGCCCGGTTCGAGACTCTGCACAATCGCCCGGGCGTGGAGGGGGAGGTGGCGCCGGGGGTTTTCCGGCTGGGGCCTGCGCCGCACGAGCGGCTGTTTGCGCGGTGCGCGGCGGTGGTTCATCACGGAGGGGCGGGGACGACGCACGCGGCGGCGCGGACGGGGCGGCCGTGCGTTGTGACGGGGTTTATGGCGGAGCAGATGTCGTGGGCCGGACAGATGCGCAGGGCGGGGGCGTTGAGTCATGCGATGAACTTCTATTTCGCGACGCCGGGGCGGCTGGCGCGGGCGATTCGAGGGACGCTGGCGGACGCGGGGCTGCGGCGGAACGCGGAGGCGCTGGCGGCGCGCATGAGAGACGAAGACGGGGCGGGCGCGGCGGTGAGGGCGCTGGAGGCGATGGCAGGGCAAGGGGGCTGACGTTATTCAGCGGATGGCCTGGCCGAAGTTGACGATATTCCGGATATGTGTGAAGCTATATGCATGGGCGGAGCCGGCGCCGGCAGGCGCGGGGGGCGGCGTTGCTTCCGGCCGTCGAGGACATGGCGACGGCAGAGGCGCGAAGGATGGCGGCGGCAGACGGCGGACGGTGAACGGCGAAGAGCCATAGGCTGACACAGATCGATACAGATGTGCGGTGAGCGGCAAGCGGCAGTCGCAGATGAGAGCGGGATGCGACGGATGCTGTGAGGTGTCTGCGCTTGGCGCGAGAAGCGTTGCGCAAAGCGAAGTTGCTCTCGTTCGTGATGCAGAGACCCCCCATGCGTGGATCCAATCTTGGCGAGCGGCTTTTTCCGGCATTGACCGGCTGCGCGCGCAACACGGGGGCGTTGCGCGCTGTGGGCGGTTTCGAACTGAAGCGCTACCTGGGGCTTTGGTACGAGATTGCGCGGCTCCCGCATTGGTTCGAGCGGGGGCTGACGCACACGACGGCGAGGTACGCGTTGCAGGCGGATGGCCGGGTGAGCGTAGCAAACCGCGGGTACTCGCCCGAGAAGGGGAAGTGGGTGGAGGCGCTGGCCGTGGCGTGGTTGGCGGGCGAGCCGGGCGTGGGGCATCTGCGCGTGCGTTTTGTGTGGCCGTTCTGGAGCACGTACAAGGTGATTGCGCTGGACCCTGAATACCAGTGGTCGGTGGTCGCCGGGGGGGACTTTACGTACCTGTGGATCCTGGGGCGCGAGCCTAGTCTAGCGCCGGAGGTACTCGATGGTCTGCTTGCCAAGGCGCGTGAGTTTGGGTTTGACACGGCGCGGTTGGAGTTCCCAGAGCAGCGGGATCCGCCCAAGTAGGGGGCGCGAGGCAGGGGGCAAGCGAATCTTAGCAGCCTGTTGAAAATGTCGCGTTTGTTCCGGACAGGTTGCGATCCCACCGTTGGCGGGCTGAGGCGCCATGTCCCCGCCGACGCGGCGCCTTTTTCAATGGGCCGTTAGTGGAGATGGTAACTGCTTGGGACTGTTGAGGTAACAATGTATCTTCGGCGGCGCGAATCGAGCTCTTTCAGTTGGTGTTTTGTGGGGCGAACGTGGCGTGGGAAGCGGCGAAGCAATTTTTGCATGTGGGATATAATGCCCCGAATCGGCCTGTTATGCCCGTCGCCGATATTTCCTCCCTTGCCTTGGGGCTGTTGTTCGCGTATGATGGAAATGTTAGCCCCACCCGCGTTGCCCGGTCGCGTTCTGGCGGGCCTTCCCCCATCCAATCGAGGCGCTCATGGACGCCAAAGAGAAGTGCGGCATCGCGGCGGTCGCGCAGCTCGACAACGCGGAGCCTTGTCTCTTCGATAACGGCCGTGCGGAGAACGCGGCTGCGCTTGTCCCAAGGATTTTGCTGGACTTGCAGCACCGCGGCGAGCTGTCGGCCGGCATCACGACCTATGACCCCAACCGCGCCACTCTGCTGAAGACCTACGCGGATATCGGGGCGGTGTCGCAGGTGTTCCAGCTCTTCCACCCAACGCGCGGCCCAGCGCTGGCGGAGGAGTACGCTGGCGTAAGTGGCATCGGACACACGCGTTACGCCACTTGCGGAGAGGACGACCGCTCCTATGCCCAGCCCTTCGAGCGGCCCCACGGCCGGCCGTGGAAGTGGTTCTCCATCGCGTTCAACGGCAACTTGGCCAACTTCGCCACGTTGCGCAAGCGCATCACCCAGCACGGCTATCACTTGGTCCGGAACGCCGACACGGAGGCCATGCTGCACTTTTTCGCGCACGCCATGCGCGGCCTGCGCCGGCCGGCCATTCCCGCGGTCTTTGCGGGCGCGGCCAAGGAGTTTGACGGCGCATACAACATCGCTTTCATCAACGCGCAGGGCGAGGTGGCGGTGGCGCGCGACCCGCTCGGCTTCCGGCCCCTTTGCTACGCCGTTAGTGGCAACATGTTCGTCGCCGCCAGCGAAAGCGTCGCCCTCAGCAATCTTGGCCTACATGACATCCGGTCGGTGGAACCCGGCACCGTGGTCTATGTCAGTGATGGAAAGCTCCACACGCGGCGCTATGCCGACAGCCCTCGCTTTGCCCGCTGTTTCTTTGAATGGGTCTATTTCGCCAACGCCGCGTCCGTCATCGACGGCCGCTCCGTCTATCTCGCGCGGGCCAATCTCGGCCGCGAACTCGCCCGCATGGAGACCGTCACGGTAGACAAGGATACCCTCGTGGTCCCCGTGCCCGACTGCGCCAAAGCCGCGGCTGACGCCATGGCCTATCACCTCGGCGCTCCCTCCGTCGAGGGCTTATTGCGAAATCGCTACGTTGGACGCACCTTCATCCAAGGCGCCGGCCGCATGGAAAAAGCCCGCCGCAAGTACGCCCCCCTCCCCGAAGTCATCCGCGGCAAGCGCATCATCCTCGTCGAAGACAGCATCGTCCGCCTCACCACCCTGCGCCTCGTGGTCCGCCAGATGCGCGACTTTGGCGCCCGCGAGATTCACGTCCGCTCCACTGCCCCGCCCATCCTTGCCCCCTGCTTCTACGGCATCGACATGTCCACCATCGGCGAGCTCTACGCCCCCAAGTTCCTCGCCGAACCCTGCGAAGACGAACTCCCTCCCGAAGTCTCCTCCGCCATGGCCGCCGACATGGGCGCCGACAGCCTCCGCTACCTCCCCGTCAACCGCGTCGCCAAGTGCGTCGGCTTCCCGGAGAGCGAACTCTGCCTCGCCTGCCTCAACCGTCAATACCCCACCCCCGCCGGCTGCGCCCAATACGAAGCCGCCGTCAAAAACTGGAAACAAGGCATCGCCGGCCGCACCTACGAATCCGACGCCCCACCCGCTGAACCCCAACCCGCCCCCGAACCCGCGCCGACGGTGGGGTGAGAGGGGAGTCGTCGCACGGTCTGACGCCAGATGCCCGCTCGGAGACCGCGCCCTTCATCCATCAGCGAGAACAAGCGGTCCCGCCGTGTCGTCCTTCGCGGCCCTTCACGGTCCATCGCCGTTCTCTGCGCCGCAGACGAGCAGGACCCCGCCCCCCGAAAACATCTCCGCAGCCAGTTCAGCCCGGCCTCAGCCTGCTTTCGGCTTCCATCGGGGTCGGAATCGGTATCGGTATCGGGGCCGCTTCCGAGTTTCATCCCACATCCCTTCGATACCGAATTGTGCCTCATCAATCTGCGTCATCCGTGATTGCCGTCCCCCGCGCCTCTACGCGATCTCGATGCCGTTCGATCTTCGCCGTCCCTCCCTTGTGTCCTCCGTGGTTCCCCCCGCCGCCGTCGTCCTCCTTCCCCTCGTCCATCCCGCGCGTCGTCACCCGATGCGCCAGCCGCGCCCCACCCGCGGCGGCGAGCAGAACAGCCCCGCCGCCACTTATCCATCAGCGCCGATCAGCGGGAATGAGTGGTCTTCCTCTCGCCGTTCCTCGCGCTTCTCCCCTCACCCAAACGAGAACTCCGTCGTCACCCGATGCGCCAGCCGCGCCCCCGCGCGCAGCGGCGCGCAGAAGGGGCCCACCGCCTCGATCTCCATGAACGCCCCCCCGTCGTTGTACACGCTGTATCGCGCGCCAAAGTCCAGCGGCTCCGCCGTGGGCGCTTGGTCCGCGATGTCAATGTGCCGCTCTCCCGGCGCCAGCGGCGACGCGCGCCGCATGACGCGCATCTTCCGGCTCGGCACGCGCAGCTCGATCCACGGGACGCTTTCGGCCAGGCCGATCTGATACTTCTGGCCGCCTTCCGTCTTAGTATGCCAGAATCCTTCTTCCAGCCGCCGCAGATTCCCGGATGGCTCATAGTAATCGCGCACCGCCTCGGCCGGGCACGCCGGAAACACCACCTCCATCCCCGGACTCGTGTCGAACTGCGCCAGCGTCCACGGCGCCAGCCGGACTTCGTTCTCCGAGAGCTCCCCCGGCCCAAGGTACTCGATACTATCCGCCACCACCATGCGCAGACCCATCGGCGTCACCGTCGCCGCCACAGCCCGCTCAAACGCCACGGCCAACCCGCGGCCCGAAGCGTTGATCAGGTCCAGCTCCGCCCGGATGCGCGCAAAGTCCGGGCTCTGCTCCATGACGCGATAGCGCGCGCCCGTCAGCGACGGCGGCACGCGCCACGCGCCCGCGCCATAGAGATAGCCGAACCGCGACCCCTCCGGCGCAGGCCAGAAACCGTCGCCGCCAGGGTTGAAGTATTGCCCCGCGTGGCTCTGCTGGGCGAAGGCGTCCGGGTTCACGCGGTGCAGAACCTCGCCCTTGCGCCACGCGAACAGCCGGCCCTCCAGGTCCAAGCCCGCCGCCACCCCGTTCTCCGCGCCGCCCACCACAAGGCAGCGCCGCCCGCCCTGGCGGAACAGCTCCAGCAACTCCTCGCTGCGCATCGCCTATCTCCCGATCTCCTCGCACAGATATTTGTCCATCGCCGGGCTCAGCGGCTTGGGGCCGGACGCCGTGATCTCATACCCCGTCTCGATGCGCGCGCCAAAGAACTCCGGGTGGCCGAAGAAGCTCACATCAATGCACACCGTCATGCCCGGCTTCAACTCGTCGCTGCTGTGCGGACCAAAGAACGGGCCTTCCGCCTCGTGAAGGCCAATCGTGTGCGCAAACGGGCACACAATGTACTTCGTCCATCCCAGCTCGTCGTAGAACTTGCGGCCCGGAGCGTCCACTTCTTTGCCCTTCTTGCCCGGCAGCAGCATCGCCTTGGTCAGCGCAAAGGTCTTCGACAGGTTGCGCAAGAACGCCCTCTGCTTCTCCGTGGCCTGGCCCGCGAACACCGTCGCGCCCGCCACGCCCGCATACCCGAACCACTTCGGCGCAATACCCAGCATCACCGACTCGCCCCGTTGGATGACCCGGCTGCTCGCCGTAGGCACCACCGCGTTCGACCTCGGCCCGCTCCCCACGATGGCCGTAAAGCCGAACCCGCTCGCCCCGGCCTTGCGCGCCGCATACTCGCCCTCCGCCGCCACCTCGATCTCGCGGACCCCAGGCTTCACCGCCGCCTTCATCGCCGCAATCGCCCCGTCCGTAATCTGGAACGCCTTGCGGATCATCTCCCGCTCCCACTCGCTTTTTATCGCGCGCAGCGCCTCGTAGTCGCCGGTGATGTCCACCAGCTCCACGCCCGCAAACGCCTCCCCGATCTGCGCCCGGATCCCCGCCGGCATCCGCTGCGCGCCCACGATCCCTGCCCGCCGAATTTTCCGCCCCGCGCTGATCTCCGCGAACAGCTTGGGCCACGACCCGATCACCGCGTTCGGATACTCCTCGTCCGGCACCATGAAACACGGCAGGTTGCGCGTCTCCGTAATCGCGCTGTCCTGCTTGGCGAACGGCTCGCTCTCCGGCCCGCCCAGAATCATCGGCTCGCCCGCGCGCGGAACCAGCACGCACCCGCTCTCGAACTGCGGACACCACCCCGTCAGATACCACCCGTTCCCGATGTTGAACTCATCGTAGTACACCAGCGCCAGGTCCAAATCCTTCGCCGCCAGAATCGCCCGCACAGCCTCCAAGCGCCGATCCCGTTCCTCTTTGGCCAGATAACCCATGACTCGCTCCTTGTGCCTGACAAACCCATGCGCCAAACGCGCCTGTCTCCGACGCCGGACCTCACCGCCAAGAACGCAGGGCGGGGCTCGGCCCGCCAACCCGCTACGCCCTAGCGCCCGCCGCCGCCACCCCCCGAATCACCAGCCGCGGCGCCAGCAGAATATGCTCCACCGTCGGCTTGTCCGACGAAAGAATTTCCACCAGCCGCTTAACCGCCCGCTGACCCAGCGCCTGCCGGTCCAGCGCCACGGTCGACAGTGGCGGCGTCAACTCCTTGCCCAGTTCAATCCCGTCGCAGCCCATGATCGCGATGTCCTCGGGAATCCGCAGCCCCGCCTCGCGGATGGCCCGGATTGCGCCGAACGCCATCTCATCCGTCGTGAACACCGCGTCCGGCCGCGGCCGCGCCGCCAGCGCTTGGCGCATCGCCTCATACCCGCTCGCCGGCGTAAAGTTCGCCGTGTAGAGCTGCCCCTCCTCGAAATCCGCGCGGTTCAGCGCCGCCAGAAACCCCTCTCGCATCGCGCGGCTGAAGTTGTGCTCCTCCGGCCCCTGAATCAGGGCAATCCGCTTGCGTCCGCTCCCCGCCAGCCACTGCGTGGCCAGCGTCGCCGCCGCCACGTTGTTATACGCCACCACGTTGATCGGCGTGGCCAGGCTCGGCTTGGGCAGATAGTCCACGAACACGCACGCCGGGTTGGCCGCGATCACCCCGCCCACTTCCTGATCCGTGAAATGCCCCACCGCCAGCAACCCCGCCGCCGCCGGCGGACGCACACCCTCCAGCGCCCGCAGGAAACCCGCGTAATCGCCGGAAAAAGAGATCACCGAACACTGGAACCCGTTTTGCGAAAGCTCGCGCTGAATCGCCAGCAGCAGCTCCGAGAGAAACGCGCTCGACACCGCCGAGTCGATCAGCACCGCCACCGCCGGCATCGGACCCGCCTGCCTGTCGCCTGTTGGCGCCATGCGTCGCCGGCGCGGGAAGAACCCCAGCTTCTCGCTCACCGCCAGCACCCGCTCCCGCGTCTCCGCCGCCACCGGCCCCTTGCCGCTCAGAACGCGGCTTACGGTCATGATGCTGACGTTCGCCTTTTCCGCCACGCTTCTCAGGCTCATGCTCTCTCGCGCCTCCTGCGCGTCTGCGCCCTGCCTCCTCCGGGGAAGCATAGCGTCTTCCGTGTGTTAAGTCAAGGATAAATAACACGCAAAATGTTATAAACATGCCATCCGCCATCCTGCCCCAAACAATAGAAACACGGACATACACCATGTTTAAAAACACGCAGCCCTGGCTTGATTGAATAGTCATAAAAATCATTTTTGTAAACACTTAAGCGTTGTGTTATCCATGAACGAGACGGTTGTCTGTACCTGGTTTTATGTGGGGCGGGCGGGGAGAGGGGATCGGGGTATGTCTGTGTCGCGGCACAGAGGGTGCGAGGCGCTTTTTTTGTTGCTACATATCATCCATTGTGTTAGTATCCCACATCGGCGGCAAAAGGCCGCGGTACCTCGGGTCATAGCGGCCCGTTGAAAAAGACACCGCGTCTGCGGGGACATGGCGCCTCAGCCCGCCAACGGCGGGATCGCAACGTGTCCTCGGAACAGACGCGACATTTTCAACAGGTTGATAGGGAAGCAAAGCCATGATGCAGATCGTCACGCGGTTTCCCAGCCGGTCTTACACCTTTGTCTGGCGCATGTGGGACCTCGTCCCTGCCCAGCGCATCGCCGCCTTTCTCGGCGCCCCTGTCGCCGAAGTCCGCGCCATGGCCGCTGACCTCGGCCTTGGTCCGCAGCCCGACAACCTCGAGTCCCTCCGCCTGCGCATGAGAAGCCTCATTATCCGCCGCAACTGGCATCTCCTCCCCATCGCCCAGATCGCCGAGCTCGTGGACATGGACGAAGCCCAGCTCGCCACCTTCATGCGCTACGACGACTTCCTCAACCACAAAGTGCCGGACAAGCCCAAGTGCGCCCCGCTTGTCCATGCCAGCCCCACGCCCGCCCAGCGTCGCGCGGCCCAGCGCCTCGGCGCCCAGGTCGCCGCCATGCCCCAGCCCGCCCGCATCGAGCATGCCTTCGATTTCCTCATCCCCCTGCGCTCCGGCAAAGCCGGCGTCGTTCCCCCGCCCGCTGGCGCCAGGTGGGCCGTGGCCCCGCGCATCATGCACCCCTTCGACGCCCCCCACAACCCCGCCGCCTTCGAGCCCGAAAACACCCCCGTCCCCTATCTGCGCCTCATGCGCGACTTCGGCGCCGATTCCCTCTGGTTCGCCGGCGTCGTCTTCGACCTCATCGAGCTCCCCGGCTACCCCGAGTTCGGACAGGGCCGCCGTGTCCTCCTGCCCAAGATCCGCGGCCTCATCGACCGCGCCCACAAGGCCGGCGTCAAGATCTACCTCTACATCTGCGAACCCCGCAGCCAGCCCGCCGATTTCTTCAAGCGCCACCCCGAAATCGCCGGCGTCCCCTCCAAGAGCGACCCCAACATCCATCACATCTGCACCAGCTCGCCCGCCGGCCAGGCCCTTGTCCGCGACAGCATCCGCGAAGTCTGCCGCGCCTTGCCAGGTCTTGCCGGGCTCATCAGCATCTCCGCCAGCGAATACCCCAGCAACTGCTGGTCCCACGGCGGCGGCGGCGCCTGCCCCCGCTGCGGCCAGCGCCGCCCGGCCGACGTGCTTAACGAAATGCTCGGCCTCATGCGCCAAGGCATGGACGAGGCCGACAAGCGCATGGAGATGATCGCCTGGAACTGGGGCTGGCAGTGGGCCATGAGCAACATCAAAGGCGAGCGCTCCCAAGAGACGATGATGGCCAAGGGCAATGACGCCCGCGAATACATCTTCAAGACCATGCCCAAGCGCGTCACTCTGCTGCTCAACTTCGAATACGGCACGCTCGTCAAACGCGGCGGCCATCAGATGCGCGTCTGGGAATACTCCCTCAGCCAGCCCCTCGAAGGCCCCCTCACCCGCGCCCAGAAGCGCGCCATAGACTCCACCGGCCGTCCCGCCCTCGCCCGCATCCACATCTCCAACTCCACCGAGTACCTCGGCGCGCCCTATGTCCCCGTCATGCAGCTTGTCGCCGAAAAGCTCATGGACCTCCGCTCCAAAGGCTACAAAGGCTACATGGGCTCCTGGATCTTCGGCGGCTACCCCTCGCCCAACGCCCTCGTGGCGCGCGACCTCTGCCGCGCCGCCAACCCCGACCCCGGCAAAGTCCTCCGCGACGTCGCCGGCCTTTACTACGGACCTGAAAACGCCGAGACCGTGGTCAAGGCCTGGGCCGCCTTCTCCAAAGCCTTCCGCCTCTACCCCTTCTCCATCGCCTTCCAGTACAGCGCCCCTCTCCACGTCGCCCCAGCCATCGAGTGGCCCCTGGAACCCTCCGGCTTCAACTCCAAGATGTTCTACCCCAGCGACACCCCCGAGCGCTATTGCGCGCACTTCACCATGCCCGTTGTGGCCGATCTCTTCACCAAGATCGCCGCCGGCTGGCAAAAAGGCCTCGACCTCCTGCGCCAGGCCCTCCACAACACCCGCCCCGCGCTCCGCGACCAAGCCCAGCGCGACTACGACAACGCCGAGGTCTTCTGGCTCTGCTGCCAAAGCCAGATCGGCCATATCCAATTCTGCCAGACCCGCCTCAAATACAAGACCAGCCCCGACGCCCGCCGCGAACTGCGCAAGCTCATCGAGAAGGAAATCGACATCGCCCAGCGCTACTACCTCATCGCCCGCGCCGACTCCCGCGTCGGCTTCGAAGCCTCCATGCAGTATTTCACCCTGCCCCATGACGTCCAGGAAAAGCTCCTCAGCCTCCGCCAGTCTCTCGACATCCTCAACCGCCTCGACCAACGATCCGCCTGATCCGTCCGCCCCGTCCGGTTTGTCCGGCTCGTCCGGCATGTCCGCCCCACACCCTGGAGCCCCCCTATGACCTCCCCCCAACCCACCGTCATCTTCGGCTTCGACATGGAAACCGACGTCGGCAGTTGGACCCCCTTCTACAACGGCGTCGTCAAAGGCACGCCCCGCCTGTTGGAACTGCTCCACAAGCGCGGCGTCCAAGCCACCTTCTTCTTCACCGCCGACGCCGCCCGCCAGCACCCCGCCGTCGCCAAAGACGTCGTCGCCGCAGGCCACGAAGTCGGCAACCATTCCCTTTACCACGAAACCGTCGGCGACGAGCTTTTCCCCATCCCCGGCCTCAAACCCCTGCTCCCTGCCGAAGTGGAAGGCCGCCTCCGAGAAGCCCATAAATGGATCCGCCAGGCCGCCGGCGTCAAACCCGTCTCCTTTCGCGCCCCGCGCTTGTGGGGCAGCACCGCCGTCGTCCGCGCCCTCGAATCCATGGGCTACGTCGCCGACGCCAGCTATCCCCTCTACTTCTACGAAAAGCAGCTCGCCCCCTATCACCCCAGCGCCAGAGATTGGACCCAGACCGGCCGCATGAAGCTGCTGGAAATCCCCAACGTCGCCGACATGGGCATGAAGAGCCGCGATGCCCACGGCCGCGACCGCGACCTTTGGCCCCTTTTCCGCGTCCAGGGCGCCGCCAGGATCATGCCCCGCCTCGAAAGCTTCGCCCGCGTCGTCGCCCGCAGGAAGCTGCCCCTCGTCATGTGCTTCTACTTCCACCCCTGGGAATTCTATGAAATGCCTCAGGGCCTCATTCGCTACGGCGAAGGCGCCGTCCTCCCCGCCCCCTTCATCGTCAAGAACTGCGGCAAGGTCGCCCTCCGCGAGCTCGACTTCCTCATCACCCTCCTGCGCCAGCGCTTCGACGCCCGCTTTCTCTCCTGCAAAGCCCTCGCCCGCGCCTGGCGCCCCCAGGCATCCTCATAGCTCCCATTCTTCCCATCATTCCCATTCCTCCCATGCCCCATCCCCCCGCCCCGTTGACAAACCCTTGCCGTAGGATAGGATAACCGTAGCAAAAGCAAAGCGGCCCGCGGCCAAGGGCGTTGGCGGCGCTGGCGCGCGGGCCAGACACAGGCATGGAGTCCCGGCAATGGGCAAGCGTCTTTGCGTTTGGTGGGTGTTTGCGTTCTGCGGTTCCGTCGCCCTCGGCGCCAGCATGTCCGTCAAGGACCTCGCCGACCTCAAGGGCCTCGGCTTCTCCGAAAACGAGATCAAGGCCGAGGTCCAGCGCACCAAGAGCCAATTCATCCTCACCGCCGCTGACGAAGCCGCCCTCAAAACCGCCGGCTTCAGCGATGACCTTCTCGCCTTCCTCCGCTCCACCGCCCCCCGTAAACCCATGACCAACGACGACGTCGTGGCCATGGTGCGCCAGCGCAAGAGCCCCGAGGCCGTCATCGAAGAGATCGCCAAGGCCGCCCGCGCCTTCACCCTCACCCCCCCCGTCGAGCTCCAGCTCAAGCGCCAGGGCGTCCCCCACGCCGTCATCCTCGCCATGCGCGCCAAGCCCCTCGACGCCGCCGACCTCAAAGCCCTCGCCGTCGAAAAAACCTCCGAAAGCGTCTACGCCCGCCTCGCCGCCTTCACCGGCTACGCCAAGGTGGAAGTCACTCCACCCATGGCCCTCGACCTCGCCCGCGCCGGCGTGCCCAAGGCCATCATTGCCCAGTTCCGCGCCGGCCGCGGCGACGGCCCAGGCGGCCTCCCCGAGCTCCGCCAGATCGGCCGCTGGTTCACCCTCCGCTATCCCGCCGGCTGGTCCGCGCTCCGCGACATCGAAGACTGCGAAGTGCGCCACGCCATCACCCCCGACGCCGGCGTCGCGCATGTCAAGGACATCCAGCGCGGCATCACCGTCGGCCTCATGGCCGCCGACGCCAGCTCTCCCGTGGCCGCCATGGACGCCGTGGCCGCCCTCAGACACCTCCTCCCCATCGCCCGCGCCGGCGAGCCCGACATGATCCCCGAGGGCGACGCCCAGCCCGCCAAGCTCGGCAAGCTCGACGCCGCGCGCATCCGTTTTAACGGCCGCCTCAAGGACAAGACCGGCGACTTCACCGGCGACCTCTACCTCGCCCGCGAAGGCCGCCTCATCTGCATCGTCCAGGCCATCGCCCCCAAGGCCGAGTTCGCCGCCATGACCCCCGTCTTCGAGCGCATCCTCGCGGATTCCACCTTCGGCCCCGAACGCCCCACCCAGCGCGGCGCCTCCGTCCCCGCCGCCGACATCGTCAGCCGCTATCGCGAAAGCGTCATCCAGGTCATCGCCTACGACGACGGCAAAGACCCTGTCGGCACGGGCAGCGGGGTCATCATCTCCCCCGACGGCTACGCCCTCACCAACGCCCACGTCGTCATGGACCTCGAGGACATGCGCGTCCACAAGCGCTTCGAAGCCGCGTGGGACGAAACCCTCAGGCGCCCCAGGCAGCCCGTCTTGCTCGTGGACAAGCGCTTCAAGCCCAGCCGCACCTCCCTGGGCCTCCATCACGGCGTGGACGTCGCCCTCATCAAACTGCCCCCCGGCCAATACAAGCCCATGCCCCTCACCAGCCTCGGCGACGTCGTCGAAGGCGACGCCGTCGTCACCTTGGGCTTCCCCGTTTCCAGCCTCTTCGAGACCCTGGCCGTTTTCATCACCCAGGGCGTCGTCACCCGCTTCAACCGCGACCTCGCCGGCCGCGTCGAATCCATCTACACCGACGCCAAAGTCACCCACGGCAACAGCGGCGGCCCCTGCGTCAGCCTCGTCACCGGCGGCGTCATCGGCCTCAACACCTTCGGCCAGGACATCCATCTCGAAAAGGACAACGCCCTCGCCGAACACCTCAACTACCTCGTCGGCTACTACGGCGTCCTGCCCGCCGACGTCGCCCGCGACACATTCCCCCTCGTCGTGGACCTCGGCCTCGCCCACGACGCCAAGCTCAGCTTCCTCGACAACTTCGAGCTGGCCCGCCTGTTCCTGGCCAAAGGGTCCGTCGGCGCCGCGCTGGACCGCGCCGCCAAGGCGCTGGAGCAGCAGCCCGGTTCCGCCGACGCCGGCTTCCTCTGGGCTTTGTGCCGCGTCGGCGAGCTCGACGACGCCAAGCAGCTCGCCGAAGCCCGCCAGACCCTCGAAAAAGCCCTCGCCTCCGACCCCAAGCACGAAGCCTCCCTGTTGCTCCTCACCGCCATCGCCCTCGGCCAGAACGACACCATCCGCGCCATCCAGTACGCCGACCGCGCCGTCGCCGCCCACCCCGACAGCTGGCAGGCCTATCACGAGCGCGCCGCCATCTACTACCGCATGAAGCGCTACGCCGAAGCCCTCGCCGACGAGGCCAAAGCCAAGGCCAGCTCCCGCAATGTCGTCCCCGATCCCTACCTCCTCGCCGGCCAGGTTCTCTACGACCAGGGCAAACTGGCCGAAGGCCGCGAGGAGTTCCTCCAAGCCAGCCGCATCCATCCCAAAAGCCTCGAAGCACGCCTCGGCCTCGCCAGGTTCTATGAGCTCGAAAAGAACTACGAATCCGCCCTGCTCGAATACGGCCGCATGGAGCCCGACTTCCCCGATAACCCCTACGTCATGGGCCGCATGGCTTCCTGCTACGCCAAACTCCGCCGCAACGGCGACGCCGTGGCCGGCTTTGAAAAGGCCATTGACCGCTTCGACCGCCTCGGCCTGCTCCCCACCGAAGACATCCTCATCGAGAACGGCCAGATCCTCGCCGAAGCCATGCGCCGCCTCGACGACGCCATCGTCGCCTACGCCCGCTATCTCAAGTACTACCCCGACAGCGACCGCGCCTACGACGTCCACCGCAAACTCGCCTCCGTCATGCTCGACACCGACCGCCGAGGCATGGCCCACGCCCATCTCCTCCGCGCCCGAACGCTCCGCCCCGGCGAAACCGAAGTCGAAGCCCAGCTGCGCCAGCTCAACCTCCCCGCCCTCTCCTACGCCGACATCCTCCGCTTCATCAAGATGAATTACGCCGCCGATGTCGTGGCCGACCTCGTGCGCGTCACCCCCCTCGACTTCCAACTCGACGTCAAAAACAAAGACCTCCTTGAAACCGTCATCAAGAAGCACGGCGTCCCCATCAGCGTCGTCGCCGCCATCATCGTCTCCAACCGCAACCTCGGCGTTCGCAAGGCCGCCCAGGACAACGAGAAAGAGGAGGGCCAGCAGAACAAAGACGACGCCCAAGCCGCCAAGGACCAGCCCGCCGCCAAGGCCGCCCGCGTCCTCAACCAGCATGAACGCGCGCTTGTCGGCCTCTGGGCCGGTTCCATGATGGCCGGCCCCAACGTCTCCATGGGACAAGTCCGCGTCGAGATGCGCGCCGACGGAACCTATTCCAGCGACATGCAGTTCGGCGCCCAGCGCATCGAGGAAATCGGCCGCTGGAACAGCGACGGCAAGCTCCTGCGCTACAACAGCGACACCGGCACGTCCGCCAGCTTCCTCTACAAACTCGTCGACGCCAACCGCTTCATGCTCAACATGCCCGGCGTCGGCCAGGTCCAGATGATCCGCCTGCAATGACGCCCCACCGGCAAGCGAGGAGAACATGACACGTTCGCGAATCTTGACGCTGGCTCTCGCCCTGTGCGCGCTGTGGGCCGCCCGCGCCCAAGCCGATCCCATGGTCAAGTACCTCGCCACGGAAATCGTCAGCCTCAACAACGACCAGCTCGTCGCCCGAGGCCAGTTCGAAATCCTCAACGGCGGCGGACGCTGGTTCTCTCTCTGCTTTCAGATCGACGCCGCCGAAGGCGCCACCCTCAGACTCGGCGACGACGCCTTCTTCGTCGATTCCTGGGCCGACCTGCTCATCCCCCTTGACGCCGCCGCGGCCCGTTTCACCGACTGCCGCATCGGCATGGACCTCAAGCGCCTCGCCAAGGCCGCCGCCGTGCCCCGCGAGACCGAAACCACCCTCTGGGTCTCGTGTCATGTCTGGGACGTGGCCGCCCGCAAATACCTGGGCACTGGCTGGCCCCAGCGCGCCGGCTTCACCGTCACCTTGGACAAGGACGGCCAGGTCACCGCCGTGGCCCGCGGCCAGGTCCTTGGCCAGGTTCAGCCCGTCCAGCCGGGCCCGGCGGTCCAGGGCGCCGTCCCCACGCTCGACGTTTCCAGTTTCACCATGGATACCGCCCCCGGCGGCCGCATCAGGCTCGACGGCGCCTTCTCCCTGCGCGGCCCAACCCAGCGCTGGTACACCGTCGCCTACGGACTGTTCACCCCCGCCGGCGAGCCCGTCGCCGACGCCCAGGGCAAGCCCGTTCGCTTCGGCTCCGTCCTCCTCTTCCCCCCCGAGAACGTCTGCCCCGCCACCTACCCCCCCCTCCAGAGCGAAGCCCTCCTTAAGGACCTGCCCCCGTGCCCCGGCCTGCCCAAGGAACAGCGCGCCGTGCTCAAAGTCGCGCCTGTGGCCCTGCCCCAGGAAACGGCCGATGCGCCGCCCAGCCTCAACGCCGCTCTGCCCCTTGTCGTCACTACCGACGCCGCCGGCGTCATCACTCGCGCCGCCGCCTTCCCCGTCGAGCCGGTCAAGCCCGCCCCTCTCAGCGCCGGCGAAAAGATGAACGCCAGGATCCTGGAGCCCCGGTTCAAAGCCCTGCGCCTCAAGCCCGGCGCCCAGCTGTTCCGCGCCCTCGGCCTCAAGCACGACCTGCGCGAGTACGTCCTCGTCGAGGGCCGCCTCGCCGAACTGCGCGGACCCAGCCGCGCCTTCGCCTTCGACCTCTCCGGCCCCGGCGGCGCCGAGCGCGCCGCCGAGCTCGTCATGTTGTCCCACCCCGGCGCCGTCATCCTCCAGACCCGCGAGCAATACCAGGCCCTTCTCAAGGCCCTCCGCGACAAAGGCTGGCCCCCCGGCCTCGAAGCCCCCCTCGACAACCCGCCCGGCCTCGGCCTCTCCGTCGAGCCCGAGCCCTCCCTCGGCTGGCGCGTCCGCGTCCTCTGGGCCGTGTGCGACCGCTACTATGGCCGCTTCCTCGGTTCCGTCTTCTTCCACGAGTTCTGCGTCAGCGAAAAGGGCGAGATCGGCTTTGGCCAGTCCGTCGTTTGCATCCCCGCCCCCGCCATGGACAAGGACTACACCAACCTCGCCACCGAGGTTCTCGCCAAAGCCGGCGCCCAGACCGTCCCCGACTTTGTCGCCCTGACGGACAAGAAGGCCTCCTTCCCCTGCCCCGAAGGATCCAGCGCCTCCTACTACCTCAACGACTTCGCCCAGTGGCCCGAGTACGCCGGCCAGCAGTAGCCCGCGCCCGTCAGCGCCCTCCGCTCACTTCTTGTCAGCCTGCGGCGCCGCCAGCCGGTCTTTCAGGTACTCCTTGAACTCCGGCTTGTCATACTCCGACTGCCAGCTCTCCCGCGGCGCCCGCGGCTCAGGCATGGGCTCGCGCTCCTCCAGCCGCTTCATCTCCGCCTCTTGGCTCTTCGACGGCGCCGGCTCCGCGTCCAGCGCGCCCAGCACGTACGACGCGTCGCTCAGCCAGAACAGACCGCCTGAGATGCCGCCCATGAAGAACGCCGTCGGCCCCGTCCAGTGCGCCGGGTTCGCCGTCACCTGCTGATACGCGTACCGCGCCCCGCCGCCGCTCAACATCTTCTCCAGCGATTTGCGGTACTTCGCGCCGTCCGCCGCGTGCCGCGCCGCGAACGCCACCGCCTTGCGCAGCATCCCGCCCGACTCCTTGTTGAAACTGTCCGGCTTCAACAGCGCCGCGTCCGCCATCTTGATGATCGAGTCGCGCAGCCGCTCGTCGCCCGTCAGATAGTAATACTCGATCAGCGCGTGCATCGCCCCAAACGTGTGGAAGAACATGCTCGCTCCGTTGATGTCCTTGGCCGGGCCCACGCGCGCCGCCTTGGGGAACTCCACCACCGGGCTGATGTCAATGCCTTCCGGCTGCGCGAACACGCTCACGTACCGCTTCATCAACTCGCCCAGCTTCGGGTCGCCGGTGATCTCCCACCGGAACAGCAGACCATAGCTCCGTCCGCTGTGGCTCGCGTGGTTGCTGCACGTCGTCTTCAGATAGAAATTGTCCGACAGGTCCTTGTTCCACTCCCGCGTCCGGTGTTCGCCTGTCAGGAGGTAGTGGATGCGCTGCTCCGTGAACGTCGTCTGACGCTCCTCGTGGTTGCCGTCGCTCCAGTGCTGCACCCCGTGGCGCGTCCCCCGTCCGTACCACGCCCCCGCGTGCCGCGCGTCCACGTCCCGCACATGCCGCGCGTTCGCCTCCATGAAGAAGAACACGTCCCGCCGCCCCGTCCGCAGGTACTGCTGCGACATGAAGTGGTTGACCAGGCCCTCCGTGTTGCTCCATCCCCACCGCCCGTTGTCGAACGCCCAGTCCCCCTGCGTAAAATAGTCCTGCTTCTGCGGCAGGCTGTTCATCGGCTGCTTCAGCATCTCCTCCGGCTTCATCTTCAGCAGTTTGGCCAGCGTCGCCGGCGGAAAGATGCGGCCATACCCCGTGCGGAACGCGTGGTGGCTGTCCCCAAAGTCCCACATCCCATACCACCCCCACGCCTTCTGGTGAAACAGGTACCACGACGCCGCGTTGTCCAGATTCTCGCTGAACCGCTTGAACTTCGGGTCCGCCGGGTCCGGCTGCGGATATGTCACGCCCACCTTCGCGTACCACGGCCACCCCGCGTACACCAGCGCCTGGCTCTGGAAATCCGCCGCCACGCTGTCCACAACCCCCGGCGCCACGTCCGCGCCGTGGAAGTACAGCATCATCTCGTGCGTCTTGGTCACGCCCACGAACGGATCGTTCTTGTAGTAAGCGTCCAGCACCCACCTCTGGTCATACGGCGCCGACTCGCCCTGCGACCGGTGCGGGTAGTTGCTGTAGCGCCGCACGTCCATCAGCGGCGACGACCCCGGCCACAGCCCGATCTCGAACACTCCGTCCTTCGCGCGATAGAGCAGCTCCTTGGGTCCTTCCTGCCACATGCGCCGCTCGATCACCGCCAGCCCCCCCTGCCCGTCGCTCACGTCCAGCCACCCCCGCGAAAGGTGCGCCGAATCCACGATCTCGCGGACTCTGCCGTTCAGCCGCCACGCCTCGTAGTTCAGGTGCCGCGTCTGCCGCAGCGCCACCACGGGCGCCGCCGGAATCGCCACGCTTCCCTTCTGCCCGCCCGCGGCGAAGCGCGCCTTGCCGGCGTCGACGGTCAGCGGCAGCCGCAAGCCCATCGCCCGCACAAACGCCTGCCGGGGGTCTTTGTGCAGGAACTCCACCGTGTGGAACAACCGCGCGAACGTCCGCCCCTTGTAGAACTCCAGCCGCAGAATCACCCGAGGCGGCTCCTTGCATCGCGCCTTGCCCTCCAGCCGCACCACCGCCCGCAGCGGCCCCGCCTCTTCCAGGTCGATCTTCTCGATCTTCACCGGACCCGGATCGTCCGCGCCTTGCGCGTGCGTCGAGCCCTCCGCGTAGGCCGCCGGCCGCAGGAAGTCCACGAACGCCTGCGCCTGCTCGCCCGCCGCCAGCATCTCGCGGCCGTTCACCTTCACGCTGTCCGCCCAGCGAAGCCCCTTGCCCAGCTTGGCCTGCAGCGGCCCCGTGTTCACCACCACCCCCTCGCCGCTCGCCGAGGCCGTCAGCCCGTCCCCAATCTCGCCCGCCTTCACGTTCCGGCCGAACCGCAGCGCGCACGCCACGTCCTCGCCCTTGCGCAGCGTCACGCGAAACGCCACCTCGTCCCCCTCGCCCTGGCCCGGCTTGAACCGATACCCGCCGTCCCCGTCCAGCGGAAAGACCAGCAGGATCCACTTCACCGACCCGTCCGGCCAAAACGCCAGCGGCTGAAACTGGCAAGGCGCCTCCTTGCCCCGCACGAACAGCCTCGCCTGGCTCGCCCGCGCCACGCTCCCTTTGGGCACAGGCACGCCGCCCATCACCAGCACGGACTCCTTTCCCGCCGACGCCGGCGCGTCCCACAGGTCCACCTCGTCCACGACCGGCTTGAACTCCGTCAGTCCGTCGCTGGCCAGCTTCTCCACGCCCCACGCCTGCCTCAGCGTCGCGTCCGGCTGTTCAAAAGCCTCCTCGCCCTTGAAGAACACAAAGTCCATCAAGTGCGGCTTGCCGAAGACCGCCGCCGAGAGACGCGCGTCCGCCAGGTCGAACGCCGGCTGCGTGGGGCTGTAGAAATACACCACCGCCTGCCCGCCCCCGTCCGCGTCCGCGAACAGCGCCTTGGGCGCGCGCTCGCTCAGGCCGCGATACGCGAACAACGCCCCGCCCTGCTCATCGTACAGCGTCGTCCAACCCGCCGCACGCCGGCCGTCGAACACGTGCAGCCCCGCCGTGTCCGCGCTCTCCGCCCGCCAGATGCGGTAGCTGTGGTCCGTGTCCTGGTCCACGTAGAACCGCCGCCATACGTTGTGGTCCGGGATAGGCATCGGCTCCACGTGCATGTGGAAGTGGTAGAGATGCCGCGTGTCAAAGCGCAGCCCCTGGTCCGCCGCCTGAACCACCCGCTTGCGCACGTTCAGCGCCAGCGCCTGCCGCAGCCCGATCTCGCGCAGGAACCGGTCGCGGAACGCCCCGCGCTTGGCCAGCGCCACCGAAATCTCCAACCGCGGGCTCCCCTTGGCCGCCTTCAACTCCAGCGTGTAATCAATGGCGTCCCCGCCGGGGAACGCCAGCGACCCCTTGCCCGCCGCCGTGAACACGTCCCCCGCCGTTGATGTCTTCAGCCCCTCGCACGAAAAGGCCGCCGCCACGAAGCTCGCCTTGGCCCGATCGGTCACCCCGTCATAGTCCTTGCTCTCCATCACCGTGGCGAAGAGCAGCGGCTCCTTGGCGCCGGCGATGAGCGTCTTGCCGCCCGCGGCCAGGTCGGTCACCACGCCCTTGCGCAGGTCCAGCTTGAAGTCCATCGCGCCCGTATCCACCGACGCCACGCCCGCCGTCTCCTTTACGTCCAGTTTGGGCCGCATGGTTGCGCCGCCTCCAAAGACGATCTGGTCATCGCCCGCCTGGGGGGGCCGGGCGTAATTGTAGATGCGCAACGCCGCCAGCGCGCCGTGAAACCCGTCCTCGCCGCCGCCCGTCTTGGCGCCGATGACCAACCCCCCGCACCTGCCGATGTCATTGTCCCACTTCGCCGTGCTCGTCTGCTTCCCGTCCACGTAGATCGTCAGGACCGGCCGCTCAAACGTACACGTCACCCGCACCCACTTGCCCGGCGGCGCCTTGGCTCCGTACAAGTCCGCCCGGCTGTTGTCGCTCTTGAGCCCGAAGTACACCGCGCCCCCTGGCGCGAACGCCAGCCGGTAGCGGTCGCCCGCCATGTTAAGAAGGCAGTTCATCCCCTTCGCGTCGTCCAGCCGCGCCCACGCGTCCAGCGTCAGCGCCTTGGTCATGGCCAGCTTCGGCGCCGCCGGCGTCGTGACCAGCGTCGAGCCATCCATGACGAGCGCCTTGCCCATCGGGCTGTCCACGAACGCCGGCTTGCCGCGCAGCGTCCCGTGCAGGCTGTTGCCGCTCACGTCGCGAATCAACCCCGCGCGCGAAAGCTCGAAGTTGAACCCCAGAACCGGCGGCTCATCCGCCGCCATCGCCGCCAGGCTCCACACCGCCATCGCCGCCGCGGTCATCACGAGTCTCATCGCTCGATCTCCCTATCCAGACAGCCCGCGCCCCTTCCCACCAAGCGCGCCAATCTTATTATGGCCTGGCCGAAAAAGAGTGGCAACGGAAGGCGGGGCCGCGTTTCGCCCCCACAGGGGACGTGGTCTGAGGGCGAAACGCCGGACGCGGCGGGGGCATTGCGAGTCCGGCCGCGGAGCGGATGGGCGCGGCATGCGAACCGCCCGTCGCCGAGAAATGACCGCCTCACGAGAACCCTGCGCGCCGCGGCTTGCCGTGTTATGATGTTCTCGCATCCGTTCCTCTGGTGGGGGTCGCGGACATGGCTCTGTTCTGGCAGACGCGGTTGGGGCGCTGGACCAAGTGGCCGCTCATCTCTCTCGCGGCGCTCGTCGCGTTCTACGCGTTCATGGGGTTCCTCGTCGTGCCGTGGGTGGTCTGCGCCGCAGCCCCTGGCCAGATCACCAAGGCCCTCGGCCGTCCCGCCTCCATCGGCGCCGTCCGCATCAACCCCTTCGCCCTCTCGCTCAGCATCCAGGACCTGCGCATTCTGGACCGCGACGGCGGCGGCGTCTTCCTCAGCTTCGGCGAGCTCCGCGCCAACCTGGAGCTCAGCTCGCTCTTCCACGGCGGCGTGGTCCTGAGCGAGGCCGGCCTGGTCCGGCCCGTGGTCCGCGTCACGCGCAACCGCGACGGCTCCTTCAACTTCTCCGACCTGCTCGCCGGCGGCGCCAAGCCCGCCCCCGCGCCCGCCAAGACCCGCTCCAAGCCCCTGGCTCTCCACGTGGAAAATATCCACGTTGACGAAGCGGTTCTCGTGTTCAAGGACGAAGCCACCGGCCGCGCCCACACCATCCGCGGCCTCAACTTCTCCGCGCCCACCCTCTTGAACCTGGCCGAGAGCATCGAGAATCTCGTCCCCGTCGAGGTCCGCGGCGAGGTCAATGGCGCGGCCCTGGCCGTGGACATCAAGACGCGTCCCTTCCGCGCGAGCCAGGAAGCGCTCGTCAGCCTCCGCCTCCGCAACCTCCAGATCGTCCCCCTTGCTGTCCATGCGCCCGTGGAGTTCGCCGCGCCGCCCGTGTCCGGCCGATTCTCGCTCGACCTGGACCTCGCCTCCCACGTGGAGAACGGCCGCCTCTGGGCCCAAGTCTCCGGCCACGTCTCGCTCGACGATCTCGTCCTCGCGCCGCCCGCCGGCAGGCCGCTGGTCAAGCTCCCCAAGCTCGCCGTGGTCCTGGCGCCATCGGTGGTTACTCAGGGCGAACTGCGCATCGAATCCGTCCGCCTGTTGAAGCCCGAGATCCGCGTCGAGCGCGGTCCCAAGGGCGAGATCAACCTCGCCTCTATCGTCAAAGTCCCGCCCGCGCCCCCCGCGCCCCCGCCGCCTCCACCGCCGCCGGACCCGCCTCAGGCCGCTCCCTTTTCCGTCTCCGTCGGTCTCGTGGAAATCGCCGGCGGCCGCGTCGAGTTCACCGATCGCTCTACGCCCAAGCCTTTCCAGACCACGCTCAGCCCCATTTCGCTGGCCTTGGTCGATGCCCGCTCCACCCCCGGCCACAAAATGGGCTTCCGCATGGACGTCGCCACCAGCCACGGCGTGAAGTTCCACCTCGAAGGCGAAGCCCGTCACACTCCCGTCGCGGTCCAGGGTCTGGCCGCCGTCAACGGCGTCCGCCTCAGCGACTACGAGCCCTACTATGGCGGCGCCGTGCCCTTTGCCATCCGCGACGGCGTCCTGGGTCTGGGCGCGGCCTTTGACGCCGCCCTGGTCAAGGGCGAGCCCCGCGTGCGCCTGGCGGACGCCTGGCTCGCGCTCAAAGCGCTCAGCCTTGCCCGCAAGGACAAGGCCGAGCCCTTCTTCACCATGAGCAACCTTGACGTCCGGGGCGGAGAAGCCGCTATGCCCGAGCGCCAGTTTGCCGTGGCCCGCGTCCGCATCGAAGCCCCTTACCTCCGCGCCCGCCGCGACAAACAGGGCGCCGTGGACCTCGCCAGCCTGGCCCCGCCGCCCGCTCCCGCGCCCGCGGCCCCGCCGCCCGCTTCGCCGTCAGAAGCGCCGTTCGCCTTTGCCCTGGGCGCGCTGGAGATGGCCGGCGGCCGCGTGGACTTCGCCGACGACGCCAACGCCCAGCCCTTCCGGACCAGCGTCCATCCCATCGACGTGGAGATCAGAGGATTCCGCACAACCCCCGGCCACCGCGCCGGCTTCAAGGCCTCCCTCGCCACGGACGGCGGCGAGGCGATCCGGACCGCCGGCGACTTCTGCCTCGACCCGATCGCCTCCAAAGGCGCCGTCGTCGTCACCGGCGTTCCCCTGCGCCGCTACGCGCCTTACTACAGCGACCGCGTGCTGTTCGATCTCGACGGCGTGTTCGGCGCGGGCGCGGACTGGGACGCCGCGCTCGGCAAGGGCGAGCCTGTCGTGCGCCTCGCCAACCTCAGCCTCGCGCTCAAGGACCTGGCCCTGCGCCGCCGCGGCGAGGCCGGCCCTTTCCTTTCGTGGGCCCTCTTCGCCGCGCAGGGCGGCTGGGCCTCGCTGGCCGGCCGCGACGCGGGCGTGGGCGAAGTGGCTCTCCACGGGCTGCGCCTGCGCGCCAAGCGCGACGCCAAAGGCGTCGTGGACCTGGCCAGACTCACGCCGCCGCCCGCTGCGGCCGACGCCAAGCCCGAACCGGAGCCCAAGCCAGCCGCCAAGCCGGCCGCGGCCGAACCCCCGGCCAAGCCCTGGACCTTCACCTTGGGCAAACTGCTCTTCGACGACCTTTCCGCCCACGTGCGCGACGAAGCCGCCACCGAGCCCGCCAATATCCGCGTGGACAAGCTCCGCCTCGCGCTCGAGAACTTCTCCACCAAGTCCGGCGTCAAGGGCAAGGCCGCGTTGTCCTTCGTGCTCAACGACAAGGGATCGCTGGCCGTCACCGGCGAAGCGCGCGTCGCCCCTCTGGCCGCGGAGATGAAGATCGACCTCAAGGACATCGGCCTCGCCGAGTTCCAGGGCTACCTGCCCGCCGGCGTCAACGCCCGCCTGCGCGACGGCCGCTTCGGCCTCTCTGGCGCCCTCGCGCTCGACGCGCCCGCCAACGCGGAGATGAAAACCTCCTTCAAGGGAAAGCTCGGTCTCGAGGGCCTCCATGTGTCCAACCGCGCCTCGACCGAGGACTTCCTCAAGCTAGGCGAACTCAGCGTCACCGGCATTGACGCTGACGTCTCGCCCCTGCGCGTGCGCATCGCCGAGGTCAAGCTTTCCAAGATGTTCGCGCCCGTCGTCATGGCCGCCGATGGTACGATCAACCTCACAAAGATCGCCCCGCCCGCCCCGTCCGCGCCTCAGGCCGATCCCCCGCCCAAGCCCGCCGGCCCGCCCGCCCCAAAGCCCGACGTTGCCGTCGAGCGCATCGTTCTGGAAAAATGCGCCGTGGACTTCACGGACAACACCGTCAAGCCGCCCTTCGTCTACGGCATCAGCGACATGGACCTCACCGTGGCCCATCTCGCCCTCCGCAACCCGAAGCCGCTCGACATCACCTTCAGCGCCAAGGCCGGCCGCGGCGCGCTCATCTCCGTCAAAGGCCAGGCCCACCCCATGGCCGAGGCGCTGGAGCTGGACCTGGCCACCCGCGTCCAGGGCGTGAGCCTGCCCGCCATGTCGCCCTACTCGGCCAAGGCCATCGGCTACGACGTGGCCAAAGGCGACCTGGCCCTCGACGTCAAGGCGCGCATCGAGAAGGGCGCCATAGACCTTGGCGCCTCCATCAACATCGCCGAGTTCTCCATGGTCCCCAACGAGCAAGCCGAGAACCGCACCGCGCTGCCCGTGGGGCTGGCCATCGCCCTGCTCAAGAACCGCAAAGGCGAGATCCGCCTCTCACCGCGCATCACCGGCGACCTGAAGGACCCCGATTTCCACATCGCTTCCGAGGTGGTGAAGTTTCTCCTCAATCTCGTCGAAAAAGCGGCCACCGCGCCCTTTGCCTTGCTGGGCGCCTTGCTTCCTGGCGGCGAATCGCTCGAGTTCGTGGAGTTTGACTATGGCAGCGCCGAACCCAGCCCCGAATCCGCCAAGAAGCTGGACCTGCTCGCCCAGGCCTTGGACGACCGCCCCGAGTTGAAGGTGGAAATCGAGGGATACGTGGACATGACCCAGGACTCCGCTGCGCTCCGCAAGCAGGCAGGCGCGGCCAAGGTCAAGGACATGTGGCTCGCCTCGCTCCCCGAAGAAGAACGCGCCGCGGCCGAAAAGGAGGGCATGAACCCCGAAGTTTACCGCAAGTTCCTGGAAGACCTCTGCCGCAGCATCGGCGCCAACCTGCGCGAGTTCCCCTACGACCGGCTCGGCCGGCCCAAGCTGCGGTTGATGGAGCTGTTCGTGGAAGCCCGCCTGCCCGTCGCCCCGGCCGTGCTCAAAGACCTGGCCCAGCGCCGCGCCGCCAACGCCCGCGCCCACATCCTGGCCGCCGCCAAGATCGAGCCCGAGCGCGTCACCGTCGTCACGCCCGAAAGCCTGGCGCCCAAGGAGGTCGAAGGCGTGCGCGCCAGCCGAATCTCTTTCCGCTTGAAACAGTGATCCGTCCAACCCGTCCGACGCGTCTGACAGGACCGGCCTGTCCGACGAAGCATCCAACGATGCCCCCGCCGAAAGGGCTTGCCGTGCAACGGGCAATGCTGGCCGCGCTGGCGTGCGCGGGCTTGGCCGCGGCATGGGCCGCCGCCGCCGATCCCCTCATCGCCCACTCCTCCTTTGCCTCCGGCGGCGCCACCATCCGCTTCCAGTTCTGGGGCGGCGCCGAAGAGCTGGACCAGTTCACCCGGATCGCCCGCGCGTTCGTCGAGCGGCATCCTCAGGTCCGCGTGCGTCTCAGCGCGCTGCCCTGGGGGCAGTATTGGGCCAAGCTCCAGACTCAGGCCGCCGGGGGCATCGCCCCCGACGTTTTCCGCCTCTACAGCGGCGCCGCGGCCGAGTGGTACGACCGCGGCGTGCTGCTCGACCTCGAACCTTTGGCCCGTCGCGACCGCCTCGGCCTCGACGGATTCTACCCCGTGGCTTTGCAGGCTTGCCGCTGGAAAGGCCGCCTTCTGGCCCTGCCGAGCGACCTCCCCATCCGCGTCCTCATCTACAACAAGGACCTCTTCGATCGCGCGGGCCTGAGCGCCGAGTACCCCGACCCCCTCGAGCCCATGACGTGGAGCCGCCTGGTCGAGCTCGGCCGCAAACTCACCATGGAGCGCGACGGCAAGGTCGTCCAGTTCGGCCTCAGCCTCGCCCCACAAGCCGACGTCATCCTCATCCATCAAGCCGGGGGCCGCCTCACCGACCGCTGCGCCGACCCCACCCGCGCCACGGCCGATACCCCGGAGGTCGAGGCCGGCCTGCGTTTCTACCATGACCTGCAATACAAGGACCGCATCGCCCCCGACGTCGGCGCCCAGCAGGAAATGGGCTTTGGCGGCGGCGAAACGCCGCTGCTCAGCGGCCGCGTCGCCATGGGCATGGCCGGCCCGTGGACGCTGAAGGCCTACGCCGCCAGCGGCCTGCGCCTGGGCCTGGCCCCGCTCTTCCGGGGCGCCCATCGCGCCCAGATCAGCACCCCCAACGTCCACGGCGTCTACGCCGGATCGCCCCACAAAGAAGCCGCGTGGCAGTTCGTCGCTTTCGTGGCCAGCGAAGAAGGCCAGCGCCTTGTCGCGCGCCTGGGCGTCGGCGTCCCAGCCTTGCGCCGCGTGGCCGCCTCGCCCGACTTCACCCAGAGCGCCCCCGGCTTCTCCAACCTTCGCGCTTTTGCCGACGACCTCGCCTTTGCCGAGCCCCTCGTCATGTTTCCCACGCCCGAGATTCTCCAAGGCCTCGACCGCGTCACCGGCGACCTGCGTCTCAAGCCCGGCGTCACTCCCGCCAAGGCCGCGGCCGAACTCCAGCGCCTCATCGCCCGCGCCATCGCCGGCCAGCATCCCCGCCCCGTCCCTTTTCACTCCCGCGTCACCGGCCCCGCGCTCGTGGCGCTGTTCGCGGGCTGGCCGTCGGTGATCACGCCTTGGGTAAAAGAGGCGGTGCGGCCGTCGGGATAGACGGCGGTAATGCTGATCACGTCGCGCGCCCCTTGCTTGCCCTTGCCGACCCGGTTCGCCTCGAACAAGACCGACAAATTCTTGTCGTCTTCGCTGTTCG
>CAYYEE010000010.1:0-25941 GCA_964470775.1 uncultured Planctomycetota bacterium
GCGCGCGGCCTGGATGCGCTCGGCCAGCGCGTTCAGCGTGTAGGGTTTGATCAGGTAGCCGTCGAGCGCCGCCTCGGCCGCCTCGGCCACCGTCGCGTAGGTGGCCTCGCCGGTGATCATCATGAACACCGTCGAGTAGGGCAGCAGGTTCTCGCGACGCAACTCGTCGAGCAGGTCCTGGCCCGACTCCTCGTGACCCTCGAAGTGGTAGTCGCAGATCACCAGGTCGTAGGGCGCGTTCTCCAGCACGATGCGCGCGTCCTTGACGCGCGTGACCGCCCGCACGAAGCCCAGGCCCAGTTCGCGCAACTGCGAGGTGATCAGACTGCGCGAGTTCGCGTTGGAATCGATGACCAGCGCGTTGGCCTTGTGGATGGTGGCGTCAATGAGCATGGGCGGGACTCTGCCCCGATCTTCGGCCCTGCACGGCACCATCCCTCACGGGAATCGCCCTCGAAGTGTTGCAAGGGCGCCGCGACCGGCGCGCTCTACGGCCTTTTCCCAGTGGCCGTGGGCCAGGAACGCCCTGTGCCGGCCGACTATTCCGGCACGCGCATGAACAAGCCGGAGATGTTCAGCCTCGGCCACGCCCTGGCGGCCGGGGACAAGGCCGAAGTCCTGTTCACCTTTGCCGACGGCAAGCCCGCGTGCGTGCGCGGCGCCGTGGGCCGTGGCGAAGCGGTGGTCCTGGGCATGCCCCTGGCGGCCCTGCGCGCCAAGGCCAACGAAGCCAAGCTCAGGCTGGTCTCCTACGTGCTCAACAAGCGGGCCCAGTTGATCTCGCGGCCGGACGACGGCGAGTTCAGCGCCATCACCTTCAGGCCACGGCGAGGCGAGGGGCGGGTGTTCATGGTTTTCAATGGGCGCAAGGAAGCCGCCTCGACGCGGGTGGAAGCCAGCGGCGACGAGGAGGAGGCCAGGCACGTCCTGGCGGACATCGTGACCGGCGAGAAGATCCCCTTCCAGGTCAAGGATGGCAAGCTGGACTTCAGCGTCGCGTGCACGGCCCGCTGGGGCCGCGCCCTGGCGCTGATGTCCAAGGCCCCGGCCCGCGTGGAAGTCAGCGCGGCCGGCGCGATGGAGGCGGGCAGGAAGTTCATGATCCTTGTGCGCTTGCTGGGCGCCGACGAGCAGCCTCTGCGCAGCACGCTGCCCTTTGAGCTGCGCCTCAAAGACCCGGACGGGAACGTTCGCGACGACCTCTCCGGTCCGCGCGTGGCGGAGCAAGGCGTTTATGTCTTTGCCATGGACTGGCCCGTGGGCGCCAAAAAGGGGACGTGGACGGCGAGCGTGTCGGAAAAGATCAGCGGCGCCTCGGACTCCGTGACCTGGGAGGCGAAGTGAAAACGAGACTTCTAAGGACGGGCATGGCGATGCTGACACTGGGTTTTGTGGCCGACGCGGTTGAGGCGCAGGGGATGGTGGCGCGGCGGGTCGAGCAAGGGCCTGTCGTGGACGGCCGCGCGGACGACGCCTGCTGGCGGGAAGCGGAGCGGCTGCCGCTGCGCTACGCGGAGCTGGGCGAGCCGATGACAGCCGGCGGGGCCGTGGCCCTGTGCTTTGACGCGGAGAACCTGTATGCGGCGCTTTGGCTGGACGAGCCGGCGCCGGAGAAGATGCGGGCGCCCGGCGAAGCGGAGATGTGGAAGGGCGAGGTCCTGGAGTGGTTCATCTGTTCGCGCCCCGATGGCAAGGAATACGTGCAACTGGCCTGGAACCCGGCGGGCGCGCGATTCGGCGGCCGGTTTGTCGTGCAAGACGACGGCCAGGCGAACCGGGACAGGGACTGGCGGCCAAAATGGCGGGCCGCGGCCAGAACGGGCGCCAAAGGGTGGACCGCGGAGGCGGCGATTTCCTTTGCGGAACTGCGGGCGCGGACGCCGGCGGACGGAACGGCGTGGACAATGAACCTGGCGCGGACGCGGCAGATTGAAAGGACGGAGTACAGCGCGCTGTCGCCGGTGGGCAAGCGCGGTTTTCACCAGCCGGAACGCTTCTTGACCGTGTGGTTCGGCCGGCGGGGCGAGGTCTTGCCGAGCGCGGCCAAGACCAGACCGCCGCGCATCAAGGTGGACCTGGAACCGTATTGGTCGCTGGACAGGCGCGACGTAAGCGGAACGCTGGCCATCCAATGCCCCGATCCGGTTCAGGGCGCGCTGGAGTTGGATTTGCGCGTTACGAAGTGGAAGAGCGATCAGGAGGTGTGGCGCCAGAAGGCCAGCGTTCCCGTGGCCGGCTATGAGTTCGAGTGGGGCTTTGCTCTGCCGGCGTCCAAATGGGGGACCGGGTATTACGAGCTGCAAGTGGCGGCGCCCTGGGACAAGGACGGCGTGGCGGCGGGCGAGCGTCGGCGCGTGGTCATGGCCGTGGCCGGAACGCGCGAGGCCCCCGTCTCGACGCGCGGCGGCGGCTATGCCGGGTTTGTGGTCCAGACGATGGAAAAGCTGATCCAGAATAATTCGGCGCGCTGGGGAGGAGACCCCAAAGGAACGCTGGCGCTCACGGTCTCAAACCCTATGACGCGGAGCTATCTCTCTCTTGGCGAGGCCAAGGGCGACACCTTCCAGACCTACTGGTTCCCCAGCCAGCCCATGGAAATGGAGCCGTCAAACCTGGACATGGACCTGTGGCCGGTTCTGGAAATGCTGTCGGCACGGACCGGCGACGCGCGCTGGGGGGAGATGGCCTCGGCCATGGCCGCCGCGTTCGCCAGGGACGGATTCGATCCGCGCAGCGGGCTGGGGTACCTGGGCACGGAGAACAACTTCGATGTGGTCCAGCGAGGGCCCAGAAGCAGAATGGGGCACGGGATCCCCCACTTCAAGCCCAAGAACGATGGCAACTGCCTGACGCTGCCCCTTGATCTCCTGTGGAGCCACGCGCCCGCGCAAATGGCGCGCATGTTCAGATCCATGTTTTATGGGCTGGTGACGGACGGGGCGAGCATGGACTACAACCGTTTCTGCCGCTACAACTACGACGATCGGGACAGGAAGCCTTCGATGGAGCGCAGCACGGGCCACTGCGCCTTTGATACGGCCGGCGGCCGGATGATCCACTGGTGGGCCTCGTGCTGGGCGCGCACGGGCGACGCGGAATGCCTGGCCTGGGCGCAACGCATGGCGGACAAATGGCAGGCTGTTCAGCACCCGGAGTCGGGGTTGATTCCGAACTTTTTTGGCGGCGTGGAAGGCAAGGCCGGAGACCCGATGCCCCCCGGCAAGTGGTGCGAATCGCGGGGCGCGGCGCAGACGGCCAGCGCATGGCTGGACGCGGTTGGGGAGTTGCGCAAGCGTCCGGGCGGCGAGAAGCTGGCGGCGCAACTGACGGACATGGCCACGCGTCTGGCGCGCGGCGTGGCGCGGCATACCTATGACGCCCAGGAGCGCGTATTCCGCGAGCACCGGAGTCTGGACGGGACTCCCTGGCTGGCAACCGGCCGCTACACCTTCCCCACGCAGGAAGCCAAGGACGCGGCCATCAAGAAGGACCCGAAGCTCGCGCGCGCGGCGGTCTGGGACGGGGGCGGGTTCTACCGCCACGGCGGCTATTGGCAGGTCTGCGCGGGCACGAGCATACCGTATTGGCTGGCTCAAGCCGCGGCGCGCACACGGGACGCGGAGCTGCTGGACCGGGTGAGGCGGATGGCCGCGGACGCCATGGACGAGGCCCGAAAGGTGAAGGGGGAGTTCACCGAGGAAGGATTGTGGACTTTCCATGCCAGCGCGCAGTACATCAAGACCTTCCTGCTCCTGAGCCAGGCCACAGGCGATCCGGTCTATCGGCAATGGGCGCGCGAGCTGGCGGACAGGGAAATCAGACTCCTCAGCGCCATCGAGTGCCCGGACTGGTGGCGTCTGCCGGAGCGGGCGGCGTTGCTGGAGGCGCTGCTGGAACTGGACGAGGCCACGCGGCAATGAACGCACAACAGCTCGGCCGCGAACCGCCGAATCGGAATCGGTATTGCCTTTAAGTCCTTTCGCATGTGGCTTTGATGCCGATCCCGATGGCGAGCCCGACACCGACCGCGCCTGCCGAGCAGGGGGCTTGGGCGATCCGAGACCGCCACGACGCGGGTTTGCTACCGCCACTGCTCCCTTGCGGAGCCACTGTTGGGGAGATAGACTTCTCCGGTCGGTGTTTGGGCGGAGGCGCGCGCGAGCGCGGGCGCTGGGAAGGCCAAGGGAGAAAGCAGACATGATGACGTTTCAGGAACTGGAAAAGGTGTCGCCCGCGAACGGGTACTACGACGTGCGGGATCAGCTTAAACGGCATATCTACGGCCGGGCCAAGGAGGCCTTCGCCAAGGGGGACGCGGCGCGCGACGCCGTCCGCACGCGGCAGGCGCTGGCGCGGCGGCAGGCGCTGATGCGGCGGGGGTTCATCGCGGCGGTTGGGGGTTTGCCGCCGATCGGCGGGCCGCTGAAGAGCCGCGTGGCGGGCGAGTTGCGGGGCGAGGGGTTTCGGATCGAGAAGGTGATGTTCGAGTCGCGGCCCAAGGTGTTCGTGACGGCGAATCTGTACGTGCCGGACGGGGTGGACAAGCCGCGCGGGGCGGTTTTGTTCTTGTGCGGGCACTCGGAAAAGGCCAAGCATGATCTTGACTACCAGGTGGTCTGCCAGATTCTGGCGCAGGCGGGGCTGGTGGTTCTGGCGCAGGACCCGATCGGACAGGGCGAACGTCTGAGCTACTACGAGGCGGCGATCCGCAACACGACGGTGCGATGGGGGACAGGCGAGCACCAGTACGCGGGGTCGCAGTGCGCGCTGGTGGGCGACAGCCTGGCGCGATATTTCATCCACGACGCGATGCGGGGCGTAGACTATCTTTGCTCGCGCAAGGAGGTGGACCCAAGGCGCATCGGGGTGACGGGGAACTCGGGCGGCGGCACGCAGACGTGCATGATGATGGTGTGCGACCCGCGGGTGGCGGCGGCGGCGCCGGCTACGTTCCTGATGAACCGCGAGACGTATATGTGGGCGGGCGGATGCCAGGACGCGGAGCAGATCTGGCCGGGGACGACGGCAGAGGGGTTTGACCACGAGGACATCCTGCTGATGATGTGCCCCAAGCCGGTGTGCGCGCTGGCGGTGAAGTACGATTACTTTCCCATTGAGGGCACGCGCCGCACGGTGGAGCGTTGCCGGCGGCTGTGGGGGCTGTTCGGCAAGGGGGATCATCTGCGTCTGGCGGAGGACGCCTCGACGCACAAGTATACGCCGAATCTGGCCGTGGCGGCGGCGGAGTTCTTCTCCGAGCATCTGCTGGGCCGCAAGGTGACGCCGCGGCCGGAGAAGGTCTCGCCGTTTGAGCCTTCGCAGCTTTGGGTGACGCGCTCCGGACAAGTGCGCGGAGAGATGGATGGAGCGCGCGCGGTGTTCGAAGAGAACCTGGAGCGCGTGAAGGAATGCGAGCGCGCCCGCAAAGCCCTGCCCGCGGAGCGGCGGCGCAAGGCGGCGCTGGCATGGCTCAAAAAGCAGGTTTTCCGCGATCGCAAGCCCTGCGAGATGAATCCCCGGTTCTACCTGACCGAGCGGACCGAGAACCTGGAGGCGCAGTTCTGCTTCTGGTGGAGCCAGGAGGGGCTGTTCAACCACGGGATTGTGTTCCGGCGATTCGATCTGGCGGGCAGGAACCTGCCGGTGACGCTGGCGGTGTGGGACGAAGGGACGACGGCGCTGCGGGCGCACGGGGACTGGGTGAGACGGACCTGCGCCGATGGCCGCGCGGTCCTGGTGTTGGACGTGTCGGGCGCGGGAGGTCTGAAGCCGCATCCGCTGAGCATCCGGGCGCTGGAAGAGATGTACGGAACGTACCAGAAGTTCCACGACGATCTGGTGTGGCTGAACGACAGCCTGGCGGCGCTGCGGACATATGACGTGATCCGGGCGCTGGACATGATCGCGGCGTGGCCGGGGCTGGACAAGCGCGACATCCAGGCGTATGCGTTTGGCCGGCATGGGCTGTATGCGCGGCTGGCCGCGGCGTTGGACGCGAGGATTGGAAAGATCGAAGTGGCGGGCGGGCTGAGCAGCTATGGCGAGTTCTGCCGGAGCCGGCACTACAACAATTGGGATGTATCGAGCATTCTGCTGCCTGGGGTACTGCGCTACGGCGACCTGCCGGACCTTGACCGCTGATCGCGGAACCGGAGACGAAGAGCCGTTTGGGCGAGGCGGACGTTCAGCAGCTAACAAAGGCGGTGAGTTATCCCGGGGACTGGGGATACCTGAACGTCCACTATGCCTCAGAGGTGACGCGCGAGCAGCTTGTCCAGGCGCTGCGCCAGGCCGCGCGAACGCGGGGCTGGGCGCGGTGAAGGTGATCGAGGCGCGGCCGATGCATGAGCTGGGAATGCGGGCGCTGCGCGAAGACCCGGACCTGTTTTTGCGCGACGCGAAGGAGTGTTCCTTCTGCAGCCGCCACAGGAGGGGGTGAAAGCAGGCTGAGGCGCGTCACGCCTTCCAGTGACCACGGGTGAAGTCGGGGAAAGGCAGGGGGATGTTGCCCCAGGCGATGGAAATCTCGGAGAGCGGGCCTGGGGCGCTCCACGCGGCGGCGTCGTAGACGTCTATCTCGGGCGGCAGGCCCTGGCGATAGCACTGGACCAAGCGGAAGTTCATGATGAAGTCCATGCCGCCGTGGCCGCCCATCTTGCGCGCGAGTTCGCCGTATTCCTTCCACGCCTGGTGTTCGTATTGGTCTTTGAAGTCGTCGAGGGGCTTCCACTCGTGGCCCTGGCCATCGAGGAAGACGCGCGGCGGGTAGTCGCAGAACGCGCCTTTGGAGCCCTGGACAAGGTTGATGCGGCTGTAGGGGCGCGGGGTGACGACGTCGTGCTGGAGGACGATGGTGCGGCCGCGCGCGGTCTGGATGAGCGAGATGTTCATGTCGCCGCAGAGGTACTTCTCGTCGCGCATGGCGTGGCCGGCGGGCATGTGGGCGTCGCGGTACTCGGCGAGAGAGGCGGACAGGCTGCTCATGGCGACCAGGCGGGTGAAGCGGTCGCCACGATGGATGTCCATGTACCGGGCGATGGGGCCGAGGCCGTGGGTGGGATAGAGATTGGCGTTGCGGGTCTTGTGGGGCTCGCGGCGCCAGAGACCTTCGCCGTGGTCCGCGACAAGCGTGGCGCGAAGGTCGTGGATGTAACCGGCTTCGCCGTGGGTGATGGTTCCGAGCAGGCCGGCCTTGACCATGTTGAGGACCATCATCTCGGGCCAGCCGTAGCAGCAGTTTTCGAGAATGATGCAGTGTTTGCGCGTGCGCTCGGAGGTGTCCACAATGCGCCAGCACTCGGCGAGGCTGACGCAGGCGGGCACCTCGACGGCGGCGTGTTTGCCGTGTTCCATGGCGTAAACCGCCTGGGGCACGTGCCAGTCCCAGGGGGAGCAGATATAGACGATGTCCACGTCGTCGCGTTCGCAGAGCTTGCGCCAGTCGGGCTCCACGGCCGGGGAGGGCTGGCCGGCCTTTTCGACGCGCTCCTTGGCCTTGAGGGCAGAGGCTTTCACGAGGTCGCTGATGGCGGTGACGCGGGCGCCTTCGACGGCGAGGACCTCGCCGAGCTGCCCCAGCCCGCGCCCTCTCACCCCGATAAAGCCGATGCGGACGAGGTCGCGGCGCTCAAAGGGCACGAGGCGCATGGTGTCGCCTTGGGCGGGGGGAACGGTCTGAACAAACGCAAGCGCCTCTTCGGCGCTCCGGCCGATCTCATTCACGGCGTTCTTCTCAGTCATTCTTGGGCTCCCTGGCTGTTCACCATTCCTTTATGGTGAACCGAGCAAAGGCAAGAGGGTACCCGATATCGCAAGGGCCTTCAAGACCCGCTGGGCCGGCCCGCCCTGTATTCGGGCTGGATTCGCCAAAGTCCGCGCGCGGCCGCATAGTCTGTTCCGGGAAGACCCAGAACCGTGTCCTTGTCAAGGGCTCTGCTGGCCGGGCGTGGTGGACGCCGGTGGGCGCTTGGCTGGCAAGGCCCGCGCGGGCCAAACCCGCGAGAATGGTCGCTTGCGGCTCGCCGGAGCCGGGGCCGCCGCGGCCGGACCCAGCAGATCCCGGCCAGCTTGCGCGCCACCGCCACCCGCGCTCCGTGTATAATCACGCGAACGAGCGACGGGCAGAGTTGTCGGCGAGAGGAGAAACGACATGGTCAACCTAGACGTGGTCCGGCCCCAAAACGCGCACAACTTCGTGGTCTTCCGCGACGAGCGCTGTTTCGCGGCATGGCCATTCAACTGCGGTGTGTGGAAGTTCGCCGGCGACGAAGTGGTTGTCGGCTATGTCCGCCGCACGTGCGAGTACCGCGAGAAGTTCGAGACCTGGCACCAGTACGACCCGGCCGACGGCAACAGCGCCCATTGCCTCGCCCGCTCGGCCGACGGCGGGGCCACGTGGAAGGAAACCGTGTTCACCGAGTTGCGCAACGCCTCGTGGCGGGCGCGCGCGTCTCTGTTGCCCACGCCCGCGCCCGTGGACTTCCGCGACCCCAACCTCGCCCTTTGCCACACCTCGGACCTCGTCTTCATCTCCACGGACCGCGGCCGCGCCTGGCCCTACGCCGCGCGCCTGCCCCACGCAGGCTTCGACGAGGTCATGGGCCGGCCCGACTACGTCATCCGCCCCGATGGCGCCTGCGTGCTCTTCTCCACCGTGTCCACCACCAGCGGCGTGGAGGGCAGGCCGGTGGCGTACATCTCGCGCAACGGCGGCCTGTCGTGGGAACTGCTCAGCCTGATGACCGAAGAGCCGCGCTTCCACATGATCATCATGCCGTCGGGCCTGTGGCTGCCCTCGGGCCGCATGATTGCGGCCGCGCGCGTGCAGATGCAGAAGCATGGGTTCAGCTTCTGGAGCCAGGTCTACGCCTCGGACGACGGCGGCCGCTCATGGAGCCCGCTGTCGCGCGTCAACGACCTCGGCGCGCCGTGCCACCTGCTGCTTCTGGACGACGGCCGCGTCCTGGCCACCTATGGCTACCGCACGGCGCCCTTCGGCGTCCGCGCCAAGGTCAGCGAGGACGAAGGCCGCTCGTGGGGGCCGGAGATCATCCTGCGCGACGACGGCAAGAGCTGGGACCTGGGCTACCCCAAGACCGTGCAGCTCGACGGCGGCGACCTGCTGAGCTTCTACTACTTCAACGACAAGGCCGACCCGGTGGACATGGACGGCGGCGTGCGCTACATCGCTGGCACGCGGTGGTCGGTCTGACCTCGGCCAGGCCTGCATGGAGCAAGAGAAGTTGCGCAGGATAGCCACGGCATCGCCCCTCGCGCGCATCGAGTCCTTTCTCCGCAGACGCGGCGCGCGCGGAGCCACGTGGGGCGAGCTGGCGCTGGAGTTCCTGTTCCCCGCCCCGGCGAGCCACGCCATGTGGGAGCGCGTGCTGCGGGGCGCGCTGGCCGACACGGCGCGGTTCCGCGAGATCGAGCCCGGCCGATGGGCCCTGGCGGAGCCGGCGCCCCAGGTTGAACCCGGCGGGTTCACGGCCATCGAGACGTGGTCGCTGCCTCTGGCGTCTGGCAGAGAAGTGGCGCTGGAGGCGCGCGCCGAACGCCTGGACGCGGCCGGCGCCAGCCTGGGCGGCGCGTCGTGGATCATCAAGCCCCTGGCCCCTGTTCCGCCCGGCGCCTGGCCCGCGCATCTGCGGGGGCAAAGCCGCCAGGCCGTCTCGTGGACGCAGGCGGTCAGCGCCGCGGCGGCCATGGCCGAGGGGACAACGCTGGTGTGGTGGCGGCCGGGGGCGTTCGGCGCGGCCGTGCGGCGGTCGCTCGTGGAGCGGGGATGCGTGGCGCCAGAGCTTGGCCTGCGACGTCTGGCCAGAGCCGTGCTGGGGCTCGGCGCGGCGCGTTCGCGCGAGGCCCTGGCCAGCGCGCTGGGTCTGGCCGCGCTCGATGTGGCCACGGCGCAAGACGCGGCGCGCGCCACCGCCGAGGCCCTGGCCGCGTTTCTCCAGAGGCCCGGCGCCACAGCCGCCGGCCTGCTCGAGAGCCAATACCGGCCGCGCCAGGAGGTGGACTTCGCGGGCCGCGCCTTTGACCGGTCTGACGTGGACGGCTTGCCCGAGACGCCGGGCGTCTACCTTCTGCGCGACGGCGCCGGCGAGGTGGTCTACGTGGGCAAAGCCGCCAACCTGCGCCACCGGGTGGGCGATTACTTCCGCTCCCGCGCCGAGCCTGACGCCAAGACCGAAGCCATCCTCGCCGCCGCGCGCCGCCTGGAAACGCGGCCCGCCGGTTCGGAGCTGGAGGCGCTGCTCATGGAAAGCCGCCTGCTGCGCGAGCTTCGCCCCAGGATCAACGTCCAGTTCGCCGCGCGCGAGCGGGGCGCCTCCCGCCGCGCCAGAGACAAGCGCATCATCTGCCTGCTGCCTTCCGCGCGGCCCGCCTGCGCCGAGGCCTTTCTGGTGTGGGGCAACGAGGCGCTGGAGCAGGTCCGCTACTCACGCCGCTGGGCCAGCCGGCTGGCCAGCCGCATCAAGGACTTCTTCTACCAGCCTGTTGAAAATGTCGCGTCTGTTCCGGGGACACGTTGCGATCCCGCCGTTGGCGGGCTGAGGCGCCATGTCCCCGCCGACGCGGTGTCTCCTTCAACGGGCCGCTGCGGCTCAGCGCCGCCCGCGCAAGGCCGGGAAGAGGCCCGCCTTTTCTGGACATGGATGGCCAGGCGCCGCGACGAAGCCCGCATCGTGGACGCGGACCTGGCCGCCGGCCCGGACGACGCCGCCCGGCTGGCACGCGAACAGGCCGAAGACATCCTCGCCGGCCGGCCCAAAGCGTTCCGCGTGTGAAGCCGGCCCGGCGCCCGCGCTACTTGGCCTTGGCGAACTCGTAGACCACAGCCTGCTGCGCTTCAAGGCGCTCGGCGCGGGAGAACTTGCCGGCCGTGACGTTGCCGGCCGGCGTGACGCCCGCATCCGTGCGGCGCGTCACGCCGAGTCCGACGCCGGGAGAAAACCCGTATTCCGTCAAATCGCACTCAAAGACGAACTCGCGCGCGCCGCCCAGGTTGAGCAGCACAACCGCGGCGCGGCCGTCGGGCGACTGCCAGCTCGAAGTAAGGATGACCGGCAGCGACACGCCCTTGACCGCCGTGCCCTTGTCCACGCGGGGGAGATCGGCGGGCAGGCGCGCCGGACGCAACATGCGGCCCAGAACCAGAAAGTCGCCGCACTCGCGCCGCAGCTTGAGCAACTGGGCCAGGTACTTCTGGACAGCCTCGGTCCCCGGCTTCAACACCGAAGGCGGATCGTCGCGGGCATAGAGCCGGCCGATCTGCGCGCCGATGATGAAGAGCTGGCCGCCGTCCACCAGCAGATTGTCGCTGCCGATGGAGCGGCCGTAGGTGATGGAGTAGTCGTGATAGACCGCGTGCCAGAGCGGCACGCAGTTGGGGAAGGCGCAGTAGGACAGCAGGTTCATGTCCACGATGTCAATGTGCGTTTCCACCGCGGATTCGGCCGAAAGCGCCGCGTCCGGGTCAATCGCCTTCATGGCGTCGCGCACGCGCTTGCCGATCTCGCGCGTGGCCTGGGAGCGATAGAAGCCGCCGCCCAGGTCGTGGCCGTGGCTCGGGTTGAAGCACTCGCCCGAGCTGCGGCCGAAGCTGTCCAGATAGACCGCCTGAAAGCCGTGCGGCCCCACCGCGCGCCGGGCCAGCTCCACCAGCCGCTTCCGCCAACCTTCGGAAGCGTGGCACATGCACCAGCACGGCAGCGCCTTGTCGTTGTAGAGAATCTCCTTGCCGTTGATGTCGTGGATGGCGGAGGCCCGCATGGCCTTGGCGTCTTCGTCCAGTGTCTTGCCCTGGTCGTAAATGACGCTCTGGATGTAGGCGAACGGCCGAAATCCTCGGCCGCGCAGCGCCTTGAGCGCCTGGGGCAGGCCCGTCACAGGCTCCACGAGCTGGCCGAAGTTGATTTCCGTCATGCCCTCGGGGGCCGCGGTCTTGGCCGCGTCATGAAGATACCAGCCGTACCAAATCGTGGAGATGGGCGCGCCAAACGCGTCGAGCAGCTTCTCGATGGCCGCCACATTGGCCGAGAGCGGCCGCGCCTCTTTCACTTCCTTGGGCCGCTCGCCCGCGTACTCCATGCACCCGTTCTTGAGCACCAGCCCGGTCTGCTTGCACCAATCCGGCACGTCCTTGCGCTTAGCCAGGGGCCCCTTGGCGCACCAGGGCTGGCCCACGGCCCACTTGCGGTACTCCTGGGCCGCGTCGAACCAGTCGCCGTCAAACACGCCCAGCACAAAGGGAAAAGGAGCCTCGTAGCGCCGGCACAACCCGCCGCGTCCGGGCGGGTCTACCACCAACTCAAAGCGCGCGTGCGTCCGGGCGCGGCGGTCGGGATAGAGCTCGAAGTTCTTGTAGGCGCATCCGGGGTCGTGCGCGGCGAGGTAAACGCCCCAGTCGCCCAGCAGCGCCTGGAACTGCATGTGCATCATGGCGTAGGGATAGCGCGCCTCCAGCTTGGGCGCGGCAAAGAGGTCGGGCCGCAGAACGCCGTAGCGGTAGGGCTGCAACAGGCTGATGGGCGTGGCCGGGTCCTTGGAGGGCCGCGCCACGTTAATCACCGGGAACCGCGTCTCCCACATGCCCCATGCGTCGGCGCGGCTCTGGACCGCGATGCGCCAGAACGACTGATTGGACCCGGCGGGCAGGTCCACGGTGACGGTCACGTCCACGCTCTTTTCCGCGCCGGGCAGCGAAAGCCCTTTCCACGCCAGCCTGGCCTGGGCCGCGCCGCTGGCGCTCGTCGCTTCGAATCCGCGCTGGGCCGGCGCCAGGCTGTCGAGCTTGGTGTGCTCGCCCTTGCCACCGTCCTTGGCGAACTCAAGCCGCCATATCGGCGCCGGCGCCCCGGCCGGGTCGGCGATCAGCGGCGCGCCTGTGTCGAGGCGTATCCCGCCCGCCAGGGCCAGACTCGATTTGTCGAACACGATCTTCAACTTGCCGTTGCTGATCTCGGCCAGGCGGGCAGGATCGCGCTTGGCTGGGGCAGGCGCCGGGGCCGTCTCTCCTTTGGCGGCCGGCGCAGTTTTGGCGAGGTTCTCGCCGAACCCGGCCGCCGCCAGGACGGCGCCGCCCAAACCGGCGACGAGAGCCGCGGAGAGCAGACAGATTCTGAAGGTCAAGGGACGCTCCTTTCCTGCGCTTGATAGAGAGACCGGAGGGAGCCGGCGGGGTTGAGCTACCGGATGCTCTGGCGGTTGATGAATTGCGCTTCGACGACCTTGCTCCGCTCGAAGGGCTGGCCGGCGATGGCCGAGGCCATGCTCTGGGCCACTTGGGCGCAGAACTCCTCCAGCGAGAACTCAATGGCGCTCAAGGGTGGAGACATGGACACCGAAAACGAGGCGTGGGAGACGGCGGCGACGGACAGGTCCTGCGGGATGCGCAGCCCGGCGACGCAGGCGGCCTGGTAGAAGGGAAAGGCCACGGCCTCGGAACGCAGAACACACAGGTCCATCTTGCGGATTCTGGGCATGAGGTCAAGAATCTGGCGGACCAGGCTCTCGGGCTGGCGCTCGACGAGCAGCGCGTCGGGCCTGGCCACGGCCAGGCCCTCGCGCTCGAACGCGTCGAAGATTTCGGGCGCGCCGGCCTGGGCGCCGCTCATGCGCGCGCTGAGCACTCCGATGCGGCGCATGCCCTTCTGGCGGCACATGGCGGCCAGGCTGGCCAGCGCGGGCGCGCGGTCATAGGTCACGGAGGCCATGCCGCCGGGCGCGGTCTGGCCGGGCATGAGCCTTAGCATGGCTACGGCGGGCAGGGAGCGGCCCCGGGCCGCGGCGCGGAACATCTCCACGCCAGCGGTGAACGCGCAGATGGCGCCGTCCATGCGCTCGACGGACGCGGCGTGGCCGGGCATGACGCGCAGGCTGTAGCCCAGCTGGTCGAGCGCGTCCGACAAGTGATGCGTCATTTCCGGCAGCGGCGAGAACGCGTTGAAATAGACGGGATCCACGCCGGAAAACAGCCCCACCGTCATGGTCCGCCGCGCCGCCAGCGCCACGGCGGAGCGGTTGGGCCGGTAGTTCAGCCGCTTGGCGGTCTTGAGGATTTTGACGCGGAGCGACTCCTTGACGTAGCCGCTGTTGTTGAGCGCCCGGGCCACGTGGGTGCGCGTGATGCCCAGGGCGTCGGCGATCTGCTGCATATTGGCCACGCGAGGGCTCCTCCGGCGTCAGGGCAGGGGCTTGGTGTTGGCGTCAATGCCCACGGCCTGGTCAAAGCCGTGGTAAACCGTGGCGCGGCCGCCGGTCTGGCCGCCGGCGCCCGAGAGCGTCGTGTCCACCTTGACGCCGGCCAGCGTGCCCACACGCGCCGCCGTGTAGCTGAAGGGCGGATAGCTGGCGTTGGCCGCGGCGTACGACACGCCGTCCGTCAGCGTCCCGCGCGTGAACCAGGCCACGGTCTGCTGGGGGTCGCCGTACCAGGCGGAGTGGCCGTCGCCGTAGAGCACGTTGTAGCCGTCTTTGTGGTGGTAGACGCCCGCCCCAGGGCGCATGGCCCGCGCGTCGGCGGTGGTGCGCCAGAAAGTATCGGCCGCGATGGCCCGGCCGCCGAGCTGGCGCGTCGTCTTGAACAGCGGACAGCCCATCTCCGTGGTGATGAGCGGCCGGGTGAAATGCGCTGGGTACTGCGCCCAGGTGGTGAAGCCGCGTGCCAGGCGCGTCTCGCGGTCGTTGTAGGTCGCGTCCGCCTCTTCGCCGCGCACGGGCATGGCCCGGTAGACATAGGACGACTGGACGGCGACCGCGCCCTTGGGCGACGACCACATGTGCCAGGCGTATGTGGACGCGGTCGCGGGCCCGCCCGCGCGGTTGACCCCGGCGCGGTAGTAGTTGCCGTGCGTGAGCGCCTTGCCCGTGAAGCCGCCCAGGCCCGCCACCGCCGTCACGGTGTTGAGCTGGGCGTAGCCGGTCCGCAACGAGGCGTACTGGTAGGCGTCGTATGTGGAGTAGGTCTTGAACAGCGAATCGCAGAACCAGTTGGCGGGCACGTCCCACGAGGGACAGAAGAAGACGCGCATGTCGTTGAGATAGCCGCCCACGCTGAGGTAACCCAGCCCCACCGGCCCTGCCTGCAGCACCCCCTCCTGGTTCACGCGCAGCCGGCTGTCGTTGGCGTTGGACCCGAAAGACAGCAGCATCTCGTCGTCGGGCCCGGTGTTGGTCCAGTTGCCGGCCGGGTTGCACTGCGTGTTCTGGTTGGTGTAGGCCATGTCGTTGGAGCCTGCGTCGGTGTAGACGCCGCGGTCAATGGCGATGGAGAGCGTGGGGAACCCCGCGGCGGTGATGCTGGCCGTGCCGTTGGCCTTGATCCAGTCCAGCGGCGCGCGGCCATAAGCGGGCTTGGCCGGCAGATAGCCGCCGTAGTCGCCCATGTACGCTTCGAGCGCTGTGCCGATCTGCTTCTGGTTCACCTGGCACGAACTGCGCCGCGCCTTTTCGCGCGCGGCCGAAAGCGCGGGCAGCAGCATGGCCGCCAGGATGGCGATGATGGCGACGACGACCAGGAGCTCGATGAGCGTGAACGCGGCGGGCGGCGGACAGTGGCGGGTCATGAGCGGCGCCTCCTTGCCTCGGGGCGGGCCAGGGGCGTGTGGATCGCGACCTGTTCCCGCGAACATGTGTTCTCGCGAACATATTACCCCGGTATTGGGGTCTTGTCAAATGAAAAACCTCCGAACCCTCCCGCGATGGCGCTGCGCCGCAGGGTCTTCGCGATGGGTCTACTGCCTGGGACCCATGCGGCCTGTGGAGTGAAGATGAACGGTCCGGAAGAGCAACGGCGGCCGTCCTTGCCGTCCTTGCTCCCCCTACAGCCTCTTCGCCATGCTCACCAGCTTCGCCGACACAAAGGCGCCCACGTCCTCGCGATAGTTCGCCCGGTAGCGGCCAAACCCCGCGAACCGCGCTTCGTAGTAGCCGTACCGGCGCGCGTTGTCGGGCACGACGATGTCCGGGTTCTGGCGAAAGGTCTCGCGCGTGGGGAAGTAGCGGCCGTTGTCGTTGGCCACTTCCGCCACCATGGCCATCTGGCCGGGGCTCTCCTCCATGATTTCGCGCCCCACATCGAAGAACGGCTCGCCCGGCGCCGCATGCACATACAACCCGCCGATCCGCAGGACCTGAAAGTCCAGCGACACCTCGGCCTTGCCCCCCGACTCCAAATAGAGCGCCATCTCCTCCATTCGGTCGATGGTGAAAGGCCGCCCCTGGATGCGTCGCATCTCCTCGGCCCACGCGCGCAGCATCGCCGGCGTCACCGGGTCGCAGGGCATAGGCGTCGGTTCCAGAACGGCGCCCAGCGGCGCCAGCTCCAGCGGCGCGCCGCCGGACTCCAGCCCCCGGCGCAGACTGTCCACATAGGATGCGCCGATGCGCCTGAGGATGGGATCGCCTTCTTCCTCGTTCTTGCAGCAGGGCTGCGTGTTAATGTCCCCGGCCGCGCCCTGGAGGAACATGGCGTTCTGGGCCAGGCCCTGCTCCACGATCCGCCGGCTCGCCTCGCCTGGCCAGTCGGCGGAGACGCGCAGCATCTTCGGCCCAAAGACCACCGCGTGCATGGCATGGTTGTGGATGAGCAGCTTGGCTCGGCCGTCGCCGGTTACGAACCGCGCCCACCGGATGTCCGGGTCCGTGGGGCCGTCCGTCACAACGCGGTTGCAGCCCAGCTTCTCCGCGAGCGCAACGCGGCCGCACGCAGCGGTCACAGCCTCCTCGTCCGCCACAGCCTGCCGCGCCACGCGCACAGCCGTCTCCATCCATCCCCGCTGGAAGTCCAGGTCCAGCTCGCCCCAGCCGATGCCCTTGGACACGGTGGGGCCGGAGTGGGTGTGCGTGCCAGCCACAAGGACGCAGTCGCCGGGAATCCGCAATAGCCGGCCCAGCTCGCCTCGGATGCGCCACGCCGCCTCCGGGTCCATGGTCACCAAGTCGCTGACAATCAGCAGAACCCTTTTGGCGCCGTTGCGGAACGACGCCACGCGGCAGAAGAGCGGATCGCGCACGCCTCGGTTTCGCCGGCCCAGGAAAGGGCCGTAACCATAGAGCTCGGTGAACAGGGGGACGGGGATGACCTCTGCCGAAAAACCCAGGAACGTCTTGTCCATTGCTTTCCACTCCTTGCGGATCGTTGAATCTCTGAACAGCGCTGTTGCGTCAGGATGCGAGCAGGCTTCCGGGGCAAGCCAGGGGTTGTGCGAGGGTTTCTTTTTGGTCTAGCACAAACCCATCGCCGGCTCAATTGACGAATGTTGCTTTGCGTGAGCCTGAAGGGCCGAGGCTGGTGGTTCTGGCGGGCACGGGCTCTGGCGTTCGCGGCCGCAATCGGGATAATGGAGAGAGTCCGGGCGGCCGAGACCCGGCGTGCGACCCGGGGCGCAGGAAGGAGGGACACCGTGGCGGTCTTCGAGTGGAACGAAAGCCTCAGCGTGGGCGTGGCCGCAATGGATAACCAGCACAAGCGCCTGTACGCCCTGATGAACGAACTGTTTATGGCCATGAGCCAAGGCAAGGGACAGGACATCTTGGAGCGGGTGGTCGGCGAATTGGTGAATTACGCACGGACCCACTTCGCGGCCGAAGAACGCCTGTTGGCCGCGCACGGCTACCCTGGCCTGGCGGCGCAGAAGGCATCACACGAAGATTTCACCAACCGCGTAGCGCAGACCGCCGCCAACCTGAAGCAAGGCCGGGCCGTGATGACTGTCTCGGTGAGCAGCTTTCTGCGCGACTGGCTGACGCGGCACATTCAGGGCTCGGACAAGCAGTACGGACCGTTCCTCAACGCCAAGGGGGTCGTCTGAGCCGGGGCGAGACGGCGATGCCGATGCTCCGGGGCGGGACCGCTTGCGCGGCCTGAGTGGCCGCGAAAACGGTCATTTCCGGAAATTCCGGAAATGGGTTGCATGTTGTTGATACGGCGGGGGTTAACTTTTGCCGGCCCTCTGTTTTCGGTCGAAAAGACCTTATCGCTTTGCGTACTATTGGGGGGGCATGAGGACGGACTGAGGCTCCGTGACCCGGCAGAGGCGGGGTGTGCGCGAAGGGGCTTTCAGCGCTGGCCGGCCTTTTTGCGGATGGGCACAACACGCCAGCCGTGCACGACTTGACCCGGCGGGCCGGAAGCGTCCTTGGCCACGATGATCGCCACCACCCCCTCGCGCCGCGCGAACTCGCGCTGCCACTCCTGGATGCGGGGGTAGTCCGTCACAAAGCAGGGGATGCGTTCGTTCATTAGAAAGCCCAGCGCGTAGCCGTCGCCATGGCTGCAGCGCACGCCCACAAATCCGGCCTTCTCGATGGCTCGCGCCAGATCCATGTGCGGCCAGGGCTGGGGATGGGTGATCTGTTCGCGCCACAGCGCCGCGCTCTGAGCGCCATGCCACAGCGCCAGCGCGGCCAGCGCCACAGCCGCGGGCTTGCGCAGGCGGCCTTGCAGCAGCACGGCCGCCACAGCCACCACGCCAAGCTGCGTCAGCAGGAAGTACCGCGCGCTCATCAGGTCGGGGCGGCCCTTGAACAGCCCGACAAAGGCCCCGACGCAGAGCGCCGCCGCGACGCCTAGATACAGGGGAAAGCGCGCCGCCGGCTTGACGAAGTCCTGCGCTGAGAAGAGCGCCAAGGCCCCCAACGCCGCGTAGCAGGCCGCGGCTGGCGCGCCGCCGAAGTCCAATGCGCTGGCGATGTTGTAATCGCCCAGCCGCTGGCCGGCCAGGCCGTGGAGCGCGGCCAGCAGACGCGCCGCCGCGCCGGCGTTGCGCCACATTATGTCCAGCGGCGCCAGTCCCACGGGCGCGTTGTAGGGGCAGTAGTTGGCGCCCAGCGGCCCGGCCAGCTTGATCGCGGTCCAGATGAGCGCGAACGGCGCGGCCATGCGAATGAGGTAACGAGCGCTCAGGTCGCGGTCGAGCGCCTTGACGGCCAGCAGCGACGCCAGGCCGCACAGCGCGATCTCGCGGTTCTGAGCGGCCACGCCCGCCACGGCTCCAAGCCACACGGGCCGGCCCCGCAGCAACCAGAACAAGACCACCCAGAACAGCGATTCGAGGTTGCCGCCCTGCGCCTCGACCAAGCGGCTGAGAGTCACTGGGTTGCACAGCGCCAGGGGCGAAAGCGCCAGCGCGGCGCGCCACGGCCCCAGTCCTCCCTGACGGCGCAGGATCGTGTGCGCGGCGGCCAGCAGGAAGACCGTCATGGCCAGCAACGGCGCCTTGACCGCCCACACCTTCAACCCGGCCAAGGCCACCACCGGCGCGGCCAGGTAGCTCAACACCGGAAGCAGATAGCTCTGGCCGTAGAAGTAGATGGGAAACGCCCGTCCCTGGCTGATGTGCCGGGCCATGAGCCCCATGACCGCCTGGTCGCTGTCAAAGTGCAGGCCGCCCCAGAGCAGGAAAGGCAGCCGCGCCAGCAGCGCGGCCAGCAGCAGCGCCCCCAGCGCCTTCCCCGGCCCGCGCCAGAAGGGCTGCGCCCGTTCCAGCGCGGCGCCGGCGTCACTGGAACTCGACGCGCTCAAGCTCGTTCTCGTCCACTGGTCCCCGGCAGAACCACGCCTCCAGGTCGCGCGGCCGCAGAATGGCCACGGCGGCGGTGGGGTACGGACCGCGCCGGCTGATGTGGCCGTCTTCGCCATACTCGCCGCCGTCGCGGTCGCCGAGCGCGCGCTTCAACACGTTGAGCTCGATGCGCCCGCGCTCCTGGCCAAGCAAGCCGGCCAGCCGGCGCTCGCGAGCGAGCGTGCTCCTTTCCGGCGGGGCAGCCTCCAGCGGCTTGAGCGAGGCCGCGGTGTAGTGGTTGGCGTGGGTGTAGATGGCGTCGGGCGGCGCAATGGCCTCGTAGTGGCGGGCCGTGGTCTCGATGTCCACGCAGCGGCCCTTGCCGTCGGACATGTAGTAGTTGTGGCCCGAGGCCCTGGGCGCGGCGGTGATGGCTTCCATGGCCTTCTCAAGGGTGGTGCGCCGCAGGAAGTCGTGGATGATGGCCAGGTAGACCACGCCGGGCCGCGCGTCCGTGGGTTCGAGGTTGTTGTTGCCGATGGCCAAGCCGTGCTCGTTCATCCCGACCAGCGAAAGGCACCCGGCCGTGGAGAGCACGACGGAACGCGGCGCGCCGCGCGGCTTGCGGCGGAAGGCGGCCACCATGGGCTCCACGCCCGCGTTCATGTCCCAGGTCTGGCCCAGCCAGGTCCGGCCGTCGGCCGCGGCCCGAGGCCCCACCATAAAACTGGTGCACCCGCGCGCCGGCCCGCCGGCCGAGGCGGACAGCAGATCGCGGAAATCCGTGTAGCCGTTGGTGATGAGAAGCTCCTCGGGGGAAAGGCGCGCGCCGCGGGCGATGCCCATGAACTCACGGTGGACGTCGGGCGCCCACTGTTCCTGGATGTGGACGCACTCGCGCGCCAGCCCCAGCGCCCGCGGCCGCGACAGCTTGCGGCCGGCCGCGGCCTCGTCCTGCTCGCAACTCCGGTAGCGCATCTCGGCCAGCCGGTGAATCTCCTCCTCCAGCGTCTGCCCGTGGACATAGCCCATTTCGTAGGGCTCGCCCTCGAGGTCAATGATCCGCAACGCCATGCCGCCGCCCTCCTAACAGCCTGTTGAAAATGTCGCGTCTGTTCCGGGGACGCGTTGCGATCCCGCCGTTGGCGGGCTGAGGCGCCATGTTCCCGCCGACGCGGCGCCTTTTTCAACGGGCCGCTAACATCCCGCTCCCGCGGAGGCGGATTATACGCGGCCACGCGGCGCGGCGCCACACGACGCTAGCCCGTGCGTCCTGGCGGTCTGGACCATGGGGGGGATGTTGGCGCCGGGCGTCAAGCCGCGCGAAACGCGCCCTGCGCCTCGTCAGACGCGGCAGACGCCTCCGGCCTGTCCGGCGCCGCAAGCAGCGTCTTGCTTCCTGCGCGCGCCCCCCGTAGAATCCTTCGGTCCACACAACCTTTGGAGACGCGACCATGCTGACCGCGCGCGAGAACATGCAGCGAACGTTCGATGGCAAACCGGCCGAGTGGATCGGCGTGATGGATAGCATGTGGAGCGATACGTTGCGCAAATGGAGCGAGCAGGGCTACCCCACGCGCCGCGTCCGCTCCACCGTCAAGATGACCGTGAAGGAGAACGGCGCAGACGTGGAAAAAGAAGCCGAGCAAGAGGAGGATGCGCCCGTTCCTCCGGATGAGCGCTTCGGCTTCGACATGATGGACGTGGGCGGATGGTTCGACATGATGCCCCTCAAAGGCGTTAATGAACTCGTCGAGGAATCGGACGAATGGGTGATACGCCGCAACGGCGCGGGCGCGTCCCTGAAGTACTGGAAAAACAAGTCCGGCACGCCCGAGCACGTGGATTTCCGCATGACCAGCCGCGAGGTGTGGGAGCGCGACTACCGGCCCCATCTGCTGGGCGTGGACCCGGCCCGCCTCAACATCGAACACGCGCGCAAACGCCTGGAACTGGCCAGGACGCTGGGGCGCTGGTCCTTCATGGGGCATCTTTTCATCTGGGAGAACATGCGCCGCAGCATGGGCGACGTGTGCATGTACGAGAGCCTTATCACGGACCCGGAGTGGATCCACGACTACAACCGCGTGCACACGGACATGTACATCGCGCACTACAAGCTGCTGTTCGAGCAGGCGGGCCTGCCGGACGGCGTGTGGATGTACGAGGACCTGGGCTACAACAAGGGCCTCTTCTGCTCGCCCAAGGTTCTCGCGGAACTGATCTTCCCCTACTTCCGCGAGGTGGTGGACTTCTTCCACACCTACGGCCTCAAGGTCGTGCTGCACAGCTGCGGCAGCCAGCGCGAAGCCTTGCCGCTCATCGTCGAGTGCGGCTTTGACGGGCTCAACCCCATGGAAGTGGCGGCGGGCAACGACATCTTCGAGTACGCGGAGAAGTACGGCGACAAGCTGGTCTTCGTGGGCGGTTTTGACAAACGCCTCTTGGAGACCCACGACCACGATCTCATCCGCCGCGAGGTGGCCAAGTTTATGAACGGCATGAAGGAACGCGGGGCGCGGTTCGTCTTCGCGTCCGACCATTCCATCTCCACCAACGTCCATTACGCCGACTACCTCTGCGCCTTTCAGGCTTACCAGGAACACAAGGCGCTGTAACCCGCCCTTCAATCGTGATACGTAATCTCGCCTTCGGTGGTGGCGATGAGCGTATCGCGCGGGTTCAGCTCAAAGGGCAGTTCCACTTCCAGCTCATCGGCGTGAACCGCGCCAGGCTCCCAGAGATAGGTGGGGTAGGCGCCGTCCCATGGACGCAGCGGGCCGGCCTGGTCCTGGCGGCCGTCTGCCTTGAAGAAGTAGAGCTTGGGCGCCAGGTCCTCGTCCACGCGCCGCTCCAGCCGCCACAGGACTCTCAGCCGCCAGCGTCCGCCGCCCAGCGGCGCGGCGTCCACGCCCAGCGCTCTCAACGCCGCGCCGTTGGGCGTACGTGGATGAAAGGCCATGCGGGCGGCCTCGGCCGGGGTGGCCGCCGCGGGCCGCCAGATGGGGGCGCCCTTCTTGAGCAGCAGGAAGCCGGAGTCCCGCGCCACGACGCCGTGCGTGCCCCGCCGCAGCAGCCGGTCGCGCGCGGGCACGGCGTGGCGAAGGTCCTCCAGCGTCTCCATGTCCAGCAACACCCAGTCCGCGCCGTCCATGTCCGCGGAACGCGGTTCTTCCAGGGAAGCGCGGTCCACGAGGAACAGGTCGCGCTGCGCCGTGAAGTGAACGGCGGCTTTGTCCGTGGCGGCCAGGGAGGCGTCGCGCGGGAAGAGCGCCTTGATCCGGTAGAGCGCGGCCGTGCGGGGGCCGGGCATGGTGGAGTACCAGTCGAACACGTCCGGCCCGGCCGCGGAAAGCGGCGACGGCGAAAGCAGGAAGTGGAAGACCAGGGCAAAGCAGAACACCAGCGCCGCCAGGCACGCAGCCGCCGGCGCCGCGGCGCCCGGCGCGCAGAGCCCCAGGCGCGCCAGCCAGCGCGCCCGCGCGGCCCCGGGCCGGCGCGCGTGGCGCTCCGACTCCGCGCGCACGGCCCACGCCGCGGCCAGCGCCAGCGCCGGCAGAATCGAGCCCGTGGTCTGGCTCATGATGGAGTAGAAGCGCGGCTCGTTGGACACGACCAGCAGCCCCAGGCTGGGCAGCGCCGCCAGCAACGCCCACGGCGCGGCCAGCGGGGCAAAGGCCAGCGGCGCCAGCAGGCTGACGACAAACGCGGCGCGAGGCGTCTCCAGCGCCAGCCGCGCCATCTCCAGCGGATGCGTCAGGCCGTAGACCGCCACGGCCGCCGGGCTGCCGCCCATGTGAGCCCAGCGCATCTCGAAATAGCGGTAGCGCCCCTCGGGCCAGAAGGCGGGCGCCACCACCTTGAGCGCCAGAAACAGCCACGCCGCTCCCACCAAGGCCGCCGCCACGGCCAGCCGCCGCCTCTTGAGCGACAGGAACGCGAACGGTCCGAACATCATCACCACGGCGGCCACGTCTTCCTTGAACGACATGGCCAGCGCGGCGAACAGGAAGAAGAGCCCGGTCCGGCCGGCCCAAGCGGCGTAGAAGGCCGCCAGCAGCAGCGGCACGGCGGGCGTGATCTCATGGAACCCCCACACGTGCGCGAAGTTCAGGTGCTCCACGGCCGGATTGAGCAGCCACGCCCCAGCCAGCAGCAACCCCGCCAGCCGCCCCCCCGCCGAGCGCCGGCCCATCAGGTAGACGGGGATGGCGCCCAGCGCCAGCGCGGCCGACTGGATGAGCAGCAGCGTGGCCGCCGAAGGCGCCAGCGCGAACACCGGCAGCAACAGCAGCAGACCCGGCGACACATGGTCGCCAAGCTGGCAGGCGTGATAGTAATTCTGATAGAGGAACCGGCCGCGCAGGGTGTTCATCAGCGCTTCGGCCGTCATGCCCGAGTCGCGATAGCCGAAGTGCAGCGCGTAGAGCTTGAACACGGACAGGCTGCCGAAAAGCAGAAAGAAAGCGATGATGCCCGCGGCCAGCGCGTGACGCGCGGCGCGAGGGCCGGGCCATTCCGGCCGCGCGGCCGCGATCAGCGGCGCCAGGCACAACCACAACACGGCGGCCGCGACCACGCCAAAGCCGGCCAGGCTGAAGATGGTGTAGGCGCCGCCCCACGCCTCGGGCGCCAGCAGCGCCAGCGCGCCCAGCGCGGGGGTGAAGTTCAGCGCGGCGCGCCTCAACGCCGCGCCCCGCTCCAAGCCGCGCACGGCTTGCAGCAGCCAGACCGCCGCCGCCCACAACGCCAGGCACACGACCACCGCGGCGGTCACGGCCAGGACCGGGTCCACGCGCGCCAGGCCCGGCTCGGGCGGGGTCCACGCGCTGGCCCACACGGAGTAGCGTCCGGACCAGAAGCGCCACACGAACAACCCCAGCAGAACGCCGGCCAGGCCGGCCACGGACGCGGACGTCATGGCCTGGCTGGAGGCGCGCGGGTTGCGGGGACTCGATGGGCGTGCGTCGGACATGAGGCGCGTTCTCGGAAGCGCGGCCGGACCGCGGACACGCTGGCAAGGCCGCATGATAACCGAACCGGCGCCGCTTGGGGAGGGGCGGCTTCCTTCGCGGCGCCCGACGCGGCGCGCCGGCCGGTTGACACGTTCCGCCGCGCCGGGATAAGCTCCGGAATCCGGAGACCGGCGCCCCGTGGGGCTTGGTGAAATCCTGAGGAGACAGCGGCCGTGGATGTTTTTGAGGAATATGGTCTGCGGCGCGTGATCAACGCCTATGACAAGGCCACGCCGCTGGGCGGGGCGCGAGTCGCGCCGGAGGTGGCGGCCGCCGTGGCGGCGATTCTTCCCGAAGTGGTGGAGATGGACGCGCTGCAGGCCGCGGCCGGCCGCGCCATCGCGGAGGCGTCCGGCGCGGAGTGGGGCTGCGTCACCGCGTGCGCGGCCGCGGCGATCACGCTGGGCGTGGCCGCGTGCATGACAGGCTCGGACCCGGCCCGCGTGGCCCAGTTGCCGGACACATCGGGCATGAAGCGCAGGGTCGTCATCCAGAAAGGCCACTGCATCAGCTTTGGCGCGCCGGTGAAGCAGATGATCCGGCTCGCGGGCGCGGAGGTGGTGGAGGCGGGCGGCGACAGCGGATGCCAGGCATGGCAGGTGGAGGCGGCCTTGGCCAACGGCGGCGTGGCTGCGTTGATGGCCGTGGAATCCTACCACACCGCGCGCTACGCCGGGCTCAAGCTGCCGGAGATGGCGGCCCTGGCGCGCAAGGCGGGCGCGCCGCTGGTGGTGGACGCGGCCACGCAGGAGCTGCGGCTGCGGGAGATCGTGGCCATGGGGCCAGACCTGGTAGGGTGCAGCGCGCACAAGTACTTCCGCTCCACGACCGCGGGCGTGGTGGCCGGCCGGCGCGGCCTGGTCGAGGCGGTCAAGCTTCAGAACGGCGGCATTGGCCGGCCCATGAAAGCCGGCAAGGAGGCGGTCATCGGCGTCATCGCGGCCTTGCGCGCCGGCTTGGGCGAGGCGAGCGAGGAATGGCGCCGGCGCGAGGGCGCCAAGATTGACCGCATTCTGGAACGGCTCTCGCGCCTGGCCAACGCCGAAGTGACGCGCAGCCCCGATCCCAACGGATGCCCCTTTGACCGCGTGCAGGTGCGGCTGAGGACGGACAGGTTCACCCCGCGCTCCCTGCGCGACGCCTTGATGAGCGGCCAGCCCGCCGTGTGCGTGCGCGTCTACAATCCCGACCAGGACAGCGTGTTCCTCAACGCCACGGAGATGACCGAAGACGAAGTCGAGGTGATGTGCGACCGGATGGCGGCGGTGTTGGGATGAGGGGACGCGCCTCGGGCGAGGCATTTGCCACAGGGTGGCCAGCACTGTAGTGTGGTGTTTCGGAAATGCCTTGCATTTCCGAAACACCACAGGGCGGGCTAACTCGATACTTTAGACGCGTCAAGCGCCGGGTTTGTGTCA